>NZ_JBQOJB010000007.1:0-140692 GCF_054971365.1 Marinococcus salis
GCTCGATAGCTCAGTCGGTAGAGCAGTGGACTGAAAATCCTCGTGTCGGCGGTTCGATTCCGTCTCGAGCCACCATTTTATAAGATAACCAGCGCCTGGACTTCAACGTCCAGGCGCTTTTTTCACAGGCTCCGGGCCTCGATAGGAAGAGATAAAGAGCTATGTTACAATATGAAAGAGTATTGTAATCCGCTTAAATATTTTGCAATAAACATAAAAAGGCATGCCCGTGCTGAGTGTTACTACACATAGATGAGTGAATTTATGCCTTTTCACATTTGAGGAATGGAGCGGTGGGAACATGGACGAGAAAATATTAGTAGTCGATGATGAACAGCCAATTGCTGATATATTGGAGTTTAATCTTCAAAAAGAAGGGTTTCAGGTCGTTTGTGCTTACGATGGTGATGAAGCACTAGAAAAGGTGGACAATTTCGGTCCTGACCTTATTCTTCTCGACGTCATGCTTCCAAACAAGGATGGCATGGAAGTATGCAGAGAAGTCCGAAAACGGTTTGATATGCCGATTATTATGTTAACCGCCAAAGACGGGGAAATCGATAAGGTTCTCGGCCTGGAGCTTGGAGCAGATGATTATGTAACAAAGCCGTTCAGCAACCGGGAGCTTCTGGCCAGAGTGAAAGCCAATCTCCGCAGGAAACAGCCGGCAGCGGAAGAAGGAAGTACGGAGCCCCAGAACGCTATAAAAATCGGCGACCTTCTAGTAGATCCGGATGCGTATTTGGTAACAAAACGCGGGGACCCGATGGATCTTACGCACCGTGAATTTGAGTTGGTGCTATATCTTGCCCGCCACATCGGCCAGGTGATGACGAGAGAGCATCTTCTTCAGGCGGTGTGGGGCTACGATTACTTTGGGGACGTACGTACCGTGGACGTAACGGTACGCCGTCTGAGAGAGAAAGTAGAAGACAATCCGAGCTTCCCTGAATGGATTGTGACAAGACGTGGGGTAGGTTACTACTTAAAACATCCAGAACAGGAGAAGTAAGGTATGAAGATTATCGATTTTTTCAAATCGATTCATTTTAAACTCATTTTGATCTTCGTGCTGCTGATTTTTGTAGCGATGCAGTTCATTACCGTATTCTTTACGAGCGCGCTTGAAGATACGCTCGTAGAGAATTTTAATGATACGCTCGCCGAGCAGACAGATCTTCTGGAGTATAATGTGCAGGAGGAACTGACACAGAGTCGGGGAGAAGACGATAATACGGTTCAGGAAGATATCGACAGTTTATTAAGCCAATTTGCCAACTCAGGAGCCAACAATGATCCCGGCCACTCGAGTCCGGAAGCAAGGGTCATCGGCTCTAATCAAATTATTTTAGGTACGTCGAATATAAATGAGCAGGATATCGTCAATAATCAATCGAACGATGACCTTGTGCAGCGGGCGTTATTAGGAAATACGCTGGAGGAAGTACGCTGGGATGCCGAGAGCGGCCACAGGGTCAGCTTAATTGTGCGGCCGATCGAAGAGGATGGGGAAATTCTGGGCGTATTGTATGTGCGTTCTGACATGTCGAGCGTATACAGCCTGGTAAACGATATTAGCAGTATCTTGATTGCAGCAAGCATTATCGTGCTGATTTTAAATGCCATCCTTGGAATTCTGCTTGCGCGCACAATTACGCGCCCAATCGCAGATATGCAGCGCCAGGCGAAAATTATGGGAGAGGGAGACTTTTCCCGCAGAGTTCGTGTGTATGGTAACGATGAGATTGGGCAGTTGGCCCATTCCTTTAACCAGCTGACGCTGAAATTAAAAGAAAGCCAGGCAAGCACCGAAGACGAGCGAAAGAAATTAAGCTCGGTGTTGACCCATATGACGGATGGCGTTATAGCTACTGACGAACTTGGCCGTATTATTTTGATGAACAAGCGTGCCGAGCAGCTGTTGAACAAAAACAGCGATGAAATGGAAGGCACGTATATTACGGAGGCACTGCACCTGTCAGAGACGTTAACGTCGAGTGATCTGTACGATTATAATGAAGCGATTATGCTTGATTTCAGCAGCGAGGAACAGGATTTTCTGCTGCAGGCAAACTTTTCGATCGTACGGAACGAAGACGGGCCGGTGACCGGGCTGATTACAGTGCTTCATGATGTCACGGAGCAGGAAAAAATCGAAAGAGAGCGCCGGGAATTTGTATCGAACGTCTCCCATGAATTAAGAACTCCGCTGACTACGCTGAAAAGCTACATGGAAGCCCTGGAGGACGGAGCGATGCAGGACGAAAATCTTGGGCCCCGGTTTTTACAGGTAACCCAGAATGAAACGGACAGAATGATCCGGCTCGTGAATGATCTGCTTCAGCTTTCACGGATGGATAGTGACGAAATCAGCCTGGAGTTTTTTACAGTGGATCTGTCTGAAATGATAAACCAGGTCATTGAACGTTTTGAAATGATTAATAAAGATAAAAACATTGCTTTCTATAAAGAGGTCCCCTCCTACCCGGTATATGTAGACATGGACAAAGACAGAATTTATCAAGTATTTGATAATGTGCTTTCGAATGCCGTGAAATACTCACCGGATGGAGGAGAAATCAGTGTGCAGATGTTTACGCGTGCCGATGCTGTAGATGTTGAAATCAGCGACCAGGGCGTTGGAATTCCAAAAGAAAGCCAGCACCGTATTTTTGATCGCTTTTACCGGGTGGATAAAGCAAGAGCGAGAAATCTTGGCGGTACCGGCCTGGGGCTTGCGATTGCCAAAGAATTTATCCACGCACACGGTGGAAGGATTGCGGCTGACAGTGAATGGAAAAAAGGAACCACTATATTAATTACGCTGCCGTATTCAGTAATTAATAAAGCGGAGGCTGGATCATGAAAGAAACCATTAAATCCTGGGTGTTGACGATTCTAGTGCTGGGAAGTTTGCTTCTTACCTGGCAGAATTGGTCGTTTCAGCCCGAATATGATAATGTCAATTCCTCTGAAAGCGTACAGGAAACGACGGAAATAGCAGAGACCCGGGAAGCAGGAGAAGTCATCCGCCCGAATCAGGCAGTCGTGCGTTCAAACGGAAGAAATGTTCTCATGACAGAGGACCAGGCTTCAACCGATCTGGATAAAGCCTTCCGGCAGCTTGAGGAAGCGAGTATTACAGAAACAACAGCAACCGATCTCGATCATGACGAACTGTATCAAAACGCTTCCTCAGCGGAGTACTCCACGGAGTTTGTATTTCCGTCACCGGTGTCGTGGTCGATGGTAAACGAGTTGTTCAGCTTTGAAGATGAAAGCGAGGAAGCCTCCAGCATCCTGGACGGCTCAATTGACCGTATTATATTAACAGCTTCACCTGGAAGCGAAGAACTGAACGCTGCATTTGTTTCCTATAGTGAAGGTGTCGTTGTAAACAGCAATACAAGCCTTGATAAAAACGATGTAGAGTACGAACGGTATCTCACAGAGCACGAAAGCATGCTCACATACAGCACTGATGAGGAAGGGTATGAAAAGCATATTTATATTCCTGAGAATCCCGGCTCCCGTACGAACTATACCTACGCTTCAACAAGTCTGTCAGCCGACAGCTTTCAGCAGGTATTGCTGCCGGAAGGAAATGGCCAAAACCTTCAGACGTATAACTATGACTCGTCAGAGGTTATTACAGACGGCACAAGAGAGCTGCGGATTAACAATGCCGGCGATTACCTTCGCTACGCTAATCCGACTTACTCCGAGCAGACAGACGGGAATGACACGAGCAGCCTGGTTTCTTCATTTGAATTTGTAAATAATCACGCCGGCTGGTCGGATGATTACCAGTATTATGATTCTAATACCCTGGACGGGGAAACGACGGTTACGTTCAGGATGAATAAAGGGGGCCTGCCCGTCTTTCGTGATTCCAACGGCAGCGATTTTGCTTCCATTCAGGTGTCTAATGTGGGAACGCAGACGAGTGGATACTCGCGCCCGCTGTTTGATTTAGAAAACAATCCGGTCAGAACCGGGGACGCTGGTGTTTCCACCGATCTTCCCACTGGGGAAGAAACGCTTAACGCGGTCCAGGAGCAGTGCAGTTCCTCCCTGATCGAAGATATCCAAATTGGATACAGCATTTCAAGGAACGGGGAGAATTCCGGCTATTATGACTTGGAGCCCGGATGGTTTGTCCGCTGCGACGGCAGCTGGTCTCCTGTGGACTTTAATGGAGACGACAACGGAGAAGGAGGAGAATAAGATGGACTGGGCAAGAACAAAGACCATTTTTATTATTGTTTTCCTGCTTCTTAATACGTTTTTGCTCTCTAGCTATTTAGAACAGCAGACCAACTACCAGCAAAGCTCCGCCTCTCAAACGAGCGGAGAAGAATCGGAACAGCGGCTTTATGGTTACGAGGAAGAGGAGCTTCCGGAGCGGATTGAACAGCTTCACCTCGAAGCGAGCTACATGGATTTTGAAAGTGGCAACCGCTCCCAGAAAGTAGAGGGTAATTCAAACATCAACGATATTACGTATATATCAAACGAACGATTGATTGGAATGAGCGCTACCCTCGAGGAGCCGGTAGAAATATCTGAGGATAACCGGAACGAAGATTTGGCTGCCTTTTTAAACAATTATGTCTGGAGAGCGGAAGACTATGAGCAGGGCCAGATGGATGAAGAGTTAAACAGGCAGTATTACTACCAGACATTTGACAATAAACAAATATATAAGCCGGAGACGTCTGCTCAGCTTGAACTGATGTTTAACGACCAAAACGAGATTGTCGGCTTCCGCCAGTCATATTTTGAGCTCGACGCCACTCCTGCCGATAGTACAATTCCCCCAGAGGATGCTATCGAAGCCCTGGGGAACCCAAGTAACGGTATTTTGCAGACTAACGATACGGTGACCGATGTGAGCGTCGGTTACTTTAACCAGGTGACACCACAGGGGGAAAACGTTTATTTATATACACCCATGTATATTGTAGAAGTAAATGGAGAATCCAGGTACCTGGTGAATGCAAGAACTCAGCGTGTCCAGTCATGGGATCAGGTTATGGAGAATAACGGCGAAGAAGACGTTATGGTCGAGCCGGAAGTGCCTGAGAATGGCACCGGCTCTGAGGAAAATGCGGAAGAGAATGGACCGGCAGAAAACGGGGAAGAAGCACCGGCCGGTGAATAGAGAAAGCAGGAGGATAGAATGACATTGCAGTTCAGCGTACTTGCCAGCGGCAGTACAGGTAATGCCATATACGTACAGACCGGAAAGCAGCGTTTGTTGATTGATGCAGGCTTGAGCGGCAAAAAAATAGTGGAGAATTTATGTGCTATCGGCGTTGATCCAGCGGCACTGGATGCCTTGATTATCACGCATGAACACAGCGACCATATTAAAAGTGCGGGAGTATTAAGCCGAAAATACCAGCTGCCGGTTTATGCCAACCCAAAAACCTGGCAGGCCATGGAAGGGCTGATCGGCAAGGTACCTCTCGAACAAAAATTTCATCTTGAACGGAATCAGCCGGCGTTGTTCGGAAACATTGAGCTCGAACCGTTCCATGTATCGCATGATGCTGTGGATCCAATGTTTTTTGTTTTCCATCATGAAGGTAAAAAGTTGGCGCTTGCCACAGACATGGGGTATGTCAGCGACCAGATCAAAGGCACGGTAAAAAATGCCGATGCGTACATTTTCGAGTCAAATCATGATATTAATCTGCTGCGCATGGGCCACTATCCGTGGAATGTTAAAAAACGTATCCTTGGTGATTCCGGCCACGTATCGAATGAAGACTCCGCCTATGCACTCGCTGATGTTGTCGGTGACCGGACGAGTAGAATTTATCTTGCTCACTTAAGTCGGGATAATAATATGAAAGACCTGGCACGAATGACGGTGCAGCAGGTACTTGAGGAAGAGGAAACAGGGATAGGCCATACGTTTCACCTTTACGATACGGATCCGTTTGTTCCCACCAGCCTGCATACCCTCTAACCTAAGACATATAGTACACCTGCCGGGTATTTTTTATAAACGTAAAAAATTATCAAAAGCACGCCCTTTTACTAGACGGAGCGTGCTTTTTCTTCGTACAATAAATATACATCCCGGCACCCGAGACGGGTATGATAAAGGGCTCTTGTTTCAACCTGCATCAAAAGCACTGAAAGAAGTCCCGGTATCTTATGGAAAAGGAAGTGTCGGAATATGGGTTATTATGATGATCATGCAAGAAAAGAAAGCCATAAACAAAAAAGAAGTCGCAGAAATGTAGGTATCGCAGGCTTTGTGGGGGCCATTATCGGTGCAGGGGTAATGACAGTATCAGCACCTTTTATATATGATTCAGTTTCAGGGGAAAACACGGAAACGGTTGATGGGACGGCTGATCTTTCAAACGACAGCTCCGGGTCCAATGTTTCCACGGAGGAAGTAAGCGCTGATTCCGGTACGGTGACAGCAGCAGCGGATAAAGTCTCCGGAGCTGTAGTTGGAGTATTTAACCAGGTACAGGCACAAAACGCCGGCGTTCAAGGCAGCCAGGGAAGTGAGGGGCAGGAAGATGGCTCTGTGGAACAGGGAACCGGCTCTGGTGTCATTTATAAAAAAGAAAACGGCTCGGCATTTATTGTGACCAACAATCATGTAGTGGAAGGAGCCAATTCTGTAGAAATCAGCTTAGCGGATGATACCCGGCTGGAAGCAGAAATTGTCGGCACCGATCCTTATACTGATCTGGCTGTGTTAAAAGTAGACGGCGAAAAAATAAATACCGTCGCGGACTTTGGCAGCTCCGAGGATGTGCAGGTTGGCGACCAGGCTATCGCTATCGGGAACCCGCTCGGTACAGATTTAACACGGACGGTAACTGAAGGGATTATCAGCGCAAAAGACCGAAGTATCCCTGTCGATTACAACGGGGACGGCCAGAATGACTGGGAAGCAGACGTTATGCAGACAGACGCTGCGATTAACCCAGGTAACAGCGGAGGCCCTCTGGTTAATAGTGCCGGCCAGGTAATCGGAATTAATTCGATGAAAATTGCACAATCTTCCGTGGAAGGCATCGGCTTTTCAATCCCGACGTCGGTAGCTGTGCCGATCATTGAGGATTTAGAAGAAGACGGTGAAGTAGAACGCCCGCAGCTGGGAGTAGCCATTCAATCTATTTCTGAGCTGTCAAGCTATAACTGGACGGAAGAATTAGGGCTTCCGGAAGACGTGGATCACGGAGTATATGTGACTCAGGTACAGCCAAATTCTGATGCCCAGGAGGCAGGCCTTGAGCAAAACGACGTGATTACGCAAATTGATGGTGAAGAAGTGCAGGGAGGCAGCGATCTCCGGGAGTATCTGTATAATAGTGCTGAGATTGGGGATACGGTTACTATAACGTATTACCGGGACGGAGAGAAGCAGACTACAGAAATAGAATTAACCCAAACTGCATCCACAGGTGAATAAATTATTTAAAGACCTTTTAACGAAGGTCTTTTTTTGTGGATAAATAGGGAGGGCGATGGCTGGAAAAAGAATTTGTGCTACAATGGATGCTGAAAAAATCGGGAAGCGAAACAACGGAACCCCTTGGTATACTGCTGTGAAGAACGCTTAGAAGAAGCGTTGGGTGATGCCGTGGAAAACGGTAGAGAAAAAGCTCCGGGTGTGTATAAAATTGTGGATAAACACTAAAAAATATCCACAGGCTGTGAGTATTTTACAAAAAGAGCAGCATTTACCGTGTCAATTTAAGGTCGTTCACTTGTGAATATGTGGACAATTTCTGTGGAAAATTAAGACTTTGGAGGAGTACCTGTGAATATATTAATCATTGCTGTCGGCAAATGCAAAGAAGCATTTATCAATGAAGGAATCGCTGAGTATAGAAAAAGACTGACGAAACAAGGCTCAGTGGAAATTGTGGAAGTAAAGGATGAAAAAACACCGGAACAGGCAAGCGAGAAGGAGAAGGAGCAGGTGAAGGAGACAGAAGGGGCACGTATTCTCAAAAAGGTTCCCGAACGTGGGTATGTGATCGCTCTTGAGCCGGAAGGCAGAATGATTTCTTCTGAACAACTGGCTGCAACCTTTCACGAATCAGCTGTACAGGGAACCAGTACTATCATTTTTGTTATAGGGGGATCGCTCGGTCTTTCTGAAGAAGTATTAAAACGGGCTGATTTTAAATGGTCATTCTCCAAATTGACTTTTCCCCACCAATTAATACGCTTGATGCTTACAGAACAGATTTACCGGGCTGTACAGATTAACGCAGGAAGTCCGTATCATAAATAAAAGCTATGCAAAAAGCGCTTACTCTTGAAAGAGTATGCGCTTGAGTGAGTTTTAATCATTGTAGCCACTTAATTGTTCTTCATATGTGAATTCGACTATAACAAAGCTGTATTCGGGTGTCATAAGCATGTTGTAGCAGTGTTTCTTTCGAACCGGTATTGGATGGAAAGCTCTGATAAGTTTTGATAGGCGGTCGTCTGCGTCGCTTTCCGTAATAGAAGCAATAACGTTGGTGTAGCTTCTGTCTCTTTGCTGGGTTCAAGGAAAATTTCTGCCGTTTCTTCCTGCAGTTCTTCTTTCGCAGAAGATCCTTCCAGCAGCTTCAGAATTTGCGGAAGTGCTGCAGGCTGACAATGAGAGTAAAGAAACAAGACCTACGGAAAGGGCAAACTTTTTATCCGTATACCTCTCTGTAAAATGTATTTAGTGGTTATATAGTACTGTTTTAGCAGAGGGTAAACAAACATTTATTTGCCAGGTGCTTCTTTTTTTATACAAAAAAGGCCGGCGCTATCAGAATATACACACCTGAAACCGCCGGCCTTTTCTCATAGCACAAATACATTTAACGTAATAATGGCTCCTGTCACCATTCCAATTAAGCTGAAAATCACTCCGGCCCAGGCCGCTTTTCTGCCTCGGTAATGATGGTTCTTAATATCCTTCAATGCTTTGAGGCCGGTCCACAAACCGATAATGCCAAAAATTAGGCTGAAAGGAAAAAGAATTACAAGAAAAATAAATGCATCAAAACCAAGTACTAACGAAATAATGGCTTTAATGCTGCTTGGCTGTCTTGCTTCTGTATGAGTATCGTTCATGGCCTGCCGCTCCTTCACTTTCCTGGCTCACATTCATGTTCTTTTATCGTAACGCGCCCGTAAAGCAAAAACAATGGATAGGAGTGGCGTTCTATTGACAATTCTGGGTCGGGCTACGTTTGATCTGTCGAAAAAAAGGATATTAATGATTTAGGATGGACAGTAAAAGAAGTCAGCTGATGAAGGAGTCGACGCCGTGATGGAAATTCTGCAGAATGACTGGGCTCCTGTACTCAAGAAAGAGTTCGACAAAGAATACTATCAGGAGCTGCGGGAATTTTTAAAAAAGGAATATCAGGAGCATACCGTCTATCCTGATATGCACGACATCTTTAATGCGCTGCATTACACTGGCTATGAAAATACTAAAGTAGTTATACTCGGCCAGGACCCTTATCATGGGCCAAACCAGGCTCATGGGTTAAGTTTTTCAGTGAATCCGGAGGTCTCTATTCCGCCATCGCTAAAAAATATTCACGCAGAGCTTGAAGAAGATCTGGGATGTGAAAGGCCCCGGCATGGGTCTTTGGTTTCCTGGGCAAAGCAGGGAGTGCTTCTGCTGAACACAGTACTTACGGTGCGAAAAGGGGAAGCAAATTCGCACAAAGGAAAAGGGTGGGAAGACTTCACGAATGAAGTTATCCGACTGACGAATGAAAAAGAGTATCCTGTTGTATTTATTTTGTGGGGGCGCCATGCTCAGGCGAAAGAAGAACTTATTACTAATGAGCACCATTTAGTCATTAAATCACCACATCCGAGTCCGTTTTCCGCAAACAAGGGATTTTTCGGCAGCCGTCCATTTTCAAAAACAAATCAGTTTTTAAAAGAAGCCGGGCGGCCGGAGATTGACTGGTGTATTCCAACAGAGGAGGAAGATCAGACATGAGTATCCAAACATCTGCAACAACGTTAGCAAACGGAGTAAAAATGCCTTGGCTCGGCCTTGGTGTCTACCAGGCAGAAAAGGGCGATGAGGTGAAAAATGCTGTGTTAACAGCCCTGCAGACAGGCTACCGCTCTATTGACACTGCATCCTTTTACGACAATGAAGAAAGCGTCGGAGAAGCGATTCAGGAAAGCGGTGTGCCGCATAACGAATTGTTTATTACTACAAAGCTCTGGAACAACGAACATGGCTTCGACGAAGCGCTGGAGGCCTTTGAACGCTCCCGTAAAAAGCTCGGAGTGGACGTGGTGGATCTTTATTTAATCCACTGGCCAGTTCCCGGAAAATTCAAAGAGACCTGGGGAGCGCTCGAGAAGCTGTATAAAGATGGCAAGGTGCGTGCCATTGGTGTCAGTAACTTTACGGACCAGCACCTCGAAGAGCTGCTAAAAACAGCGGAAATCACACCGATGGTTAACCAGGTAGAGTTCCATCCGCGCCTGTTCCAAAAAGCGCTGCTGGAATATTGCCAAAACCATGACATTCAGCTTGAAGGATGGAGACCGCTTGGCAAGGGCGACCTTCTCGAACACGATGCTGTGAAAGAAATTGCTGACAAGCACGGCAAAACGCCGGCACAGGTTCTCGTACGCTGGGCACTCCAGCACAACGTTGTGTCTATTCCTAAATCAGTAACAGCCGAACGGATCCGCTCCAATGCGGAGGTCTTCGATTTTGAACTCGATACGAAAGATATGGACACCATTAACGGCATGAACGAAAATGCCCGTTACGGGATGCACCCGGATGAATTCGATTATGCATCAACGACAAAATAACGCAGTAAAACAGCCGGCACATTCGTGATGCCGGCTGTTTTTTATGTGAAATTTTTAAGACTGTTCAAGCCCGGTTTCGATCATACTTGTTATTTGCGGATCAGTAGGCCTGGTGCTGCTTTTGAAGCTGCCTAAAACTTCGCCGCGACGGGAAACAAGAAACTTTTCAAAATTCCATTCGATCTCACGGCCGGGGGCAGTCTGGTCCAGAAGCCAGGCAAACAATGGATGCTTTTCATTTCCTTTGGTATGGGTTTTGTCAAAAATGTCAAAGCTGACTCCGTAGTTGGTTTCACAAAACTCCGTGATGTTTTCAATAGTGTCTGGTTCCTGGCCGCCAAAATCGTTTGAAGGAAAGCCCAGTACCTGAAAGCCTCGATTTTTGTAGCGTTGGTACAGCTCCTCCAGTTCCTCATACTGTGGAGTGAATCCACATTCTGAAGCGGTATTGACGATTAAAAGTACATCTCCCTGGTACTCACTTAGCGTTTTTTCCGTGCCGTCAGCCTCGACGGCCTCGATATTATAAATGCCGGCTGTCATATGTTTCCTCCTTTAGAGTGAATGATACTTTCCGTATAACCTTCGTATTTCCCATTTAAACTCCTCTGCTGTGAACAAAATGCAATTAATGCAGGAAATAGCAGGAAGGTTTTTCAATTGCACCAGGGTGCTATAATAGTAACCGATATGGATGAATGAGGAAAGAAGGCATCATGATGAAGGGAACAAAACTACTTTTATTAGCAGCTGCCATATTCACAGGCAGCTTGTTCTCCTACTTACAGATTCCGGCAGGATGGCTGCTCGGCGGGCTTGTCACAGGAGTTACCTGCGGCATGGCATATAGACGGCTCGTCTTTGATGGCTGGCCGTTCCGCACCGTCCTTGCCCTGATTGGATGCAACATTGGTTTTATGATGGAGCCCGGCATCTTTGCCCTTCTAGGGCAGTACATTTTTCCGCTGATTCTTACGCTCAGCTTAACGATGGCGCTTGGTGTCGGGCTTGGATGGCTGATGAACCGCTGGACGGACCTGGACCCGCTGACGGCTTATTTTTGCTGTGTGCCGGGAGGGGCTTCGGAGGTGATCGGCTTAAGCAGTGATTACGGAGCTGATAACCGGATGGTTGCTGCCTTTCACACTACGCGTATAACGCTGTTTGTGTTAACAATACCAATTTTTATCGGTCTTACGACCCCGGCAGACATTGGTTCGATGGGAAATGCCGGACCGGCAGTGTCCGAAGTTTCTCCAGTAGTAATGGGAGTGTTTGGCATTTGCGTTGCAGTGACAGTCCTGCTTTATTATTTGTATAAAGTGCCGGCGGGGACACTGTTTTACGGTTTGGTTATCGGGTTTGTGGCCGGCCACTGGATGGTGACCACGGCCCATGGCCTGCCGTCTATTATCGGGGGAAGCGGCCAGGCTCTGCTCGGTGCGATGGTTGGTATCCGCTTTGACCGCCCGACATTTTACAAATTAAAAGAGATTGGGCGGCCGAGTGCGGTACTTCTGACTTTTTACTTTGTTTTCAGTCTGCTGCTTGCTCTGATGTTTCACGCTGCGACCGGCCTGCCGTACGTAACGAGTCTGCTCAGTACAGTACCGGCAGGGGCAGCGGAGATGAGCAGCACAGCGATTGCGTTAGACCTTGAGCCTACTCTTGTGTCGAGCCTTCACATTATAAGAGTGCTTGTGTTATTTATCTGCCTGCCGTTTTTTGTACGCCTGCTGCAGAAGCTGATCCAGAAGCAGTCTGCATAGCTGAAACAAATAGATATAAACAGCTGGGACGATAATTAATTTTATCGTCTTTTTTTGCTTTCTTTGGAGGCGAAAATGTTAAAAAGAGCTGACTTTTTACGATAACGCTTCAATGATAATAGAAATAAAATTATTTCGTAAAAAGCAAACCTTTTGAACTCCTTATGTATCACTGGTTTTTCGAATTTTTAAATAATCAGGGCAATATTTTTGTGTGAGATTATCTTACACAATACTAGATTCTGAAAATTTAAACGGTAAAATACTATTTAACGCAAGATGTTAACTAAGTTCACATGAATCTTGCACGATAATAACAGAGGGGGAAAAAACGTGGATCCGATAGTATTGCTTGATAACCTTTGGGTTATGATTGGATTTATTTTAGTTATTCTTATGCAGGGTGGATTTATTCTATTGGAAGCAGGTTCGACCCGGATGAAAAACGCGGGTCATATTGCAGGAAAAACAATCTTCACACTGGGAATTTCCTCACTTGTCTTCTGGGCTGTCGGGTACGGTTTTATTTACGGCAACGATGTCGGTGGTATCATTGGGCTTTCGAACTTCTTTTACGGAGATGCAAGCACTGCAGACGGTTTAACGCCTGCCGTCGACTTTATCTTCCAGCTGGCGTTTGCAGCGATTGCCCTTACGATTGCTTTCGGCGGATTCGCTGAACGTGCCAAGCTTGCTGCTTACGTAGTATTCGCTATTTTATTCTCTGCTATTGTATACCCAATCGTAGCACACTGGATCTGGGGCGGCGGCTGGATCTCCGGTCTTGGCAAACAGGACTTTGCCGGTTCCACGGTAGTCCACCTCACTGGTGCAATGGGTGCTCTTGCGGCAACAATTTTACTTAAGCCGCGGATTGGGAAATATAATAAAGATGGCTCAGTTAACAACCTTCCAGGCCACAACCAGGTATTTACTGCCTTAGGTGTACTTCTGCTGTGGGTCGGCTGGTTCGGGTTTAACGGTGCCAGTACATTTGGGGTAGCGGACGGATTCTTTGGTTACGTTTCTATGAACACGCAGCTTGCAGCTGCAGCAGGTGCTTTTGCAGCGCTTTTGATTGCCTGGGCGGTACTTGGGAAAGCAGACGTACCAAGCATGCTCAACGGAGCACTTGCAGGGCTGGTAGCAATTACCGCTTCCTGCGCATTTGTAGCACCATGGGCATCTGTAGTTATCGGTGCAATTGGCGGTATGCTCTGCTTCTTCAGCGTTCGTTTCTTTGAAAAACGCAACATCGACGATCCGATCTTCGCCCTTTCAGTGCACGGCATGGCCGGCGCCTGGGGAACGATTTCTACCGGTTTCTTCGCTACACCACAGCTTGCTGAGATGAATGGCGGCCGCGCCGGGTTGTTCTACGGCGGCGGGTTAACCCAGCTTGGGGTACAAATTATCAGTGTCGTAGCATGCGGGTTGTTCGCTTTCATTGCTTCGTATATTCTACTCTTGATTACGAAATCGATTATCGGCGGACTTCGCGTATCGGAGGAAGAAGAAATTATGGGTCTTGATATGAGTGAGCACGGTGCATACGGTTATCCGGAAAACGTGCAGCCTACTCTGGACAATTCTTCAGAAAGAACAGGAGCATAAAATATGTCGAATTCTTCATTCTCACAAGTACAGGGATTTTCACCAGAACCTTCCTTTAAGAGCTATGAAGAAATAAAAAAAGACAAAGAAGAGAAGATGAATGATTTGGCGGGAGAGCCAGTAAAGCTTAATGAAGCCCACGATAGGTGGATTTCAGAGACGGTTACTCTTGCTGTTCATCATCACCAGAGTGAGCGGGGAGACCTTCCTGCTCACTTTGCTTTTTTTCTTATGGGAAGCGCAGGAAGGCAGGAGCAGGCAAAATTCAGTGATCAGGACCATGGAATTGTTTTCGAGGGCAGAGACGATGAACATCAGGATTATTTCCTCGGCCTGGGAGCGGAAATACGGGAAGGGATGGCGGTTGTTGGCTATCCGCGGTGCGAAGGGTTGGTTATGGCTTCGCATAAACGCTGGTGTCACGATGTGGAAGGATGGAAAAAGCAGGTGGACGGCTGGATTGAAGCCGATGAATGGGGGCCGTTCCGCCACCTCCTCACCTTCATCGATGCCAGAACGCTGCTTGGAGAAGATAAGCTTCTGGAGGAAGTGAAGGAGCATGTCTTTGAGCAGGCCGGCCAGGAAGACGTGTTAAGACGCTTATCGGAAAATACCGCGTACCTGCATAAGGGGCTCAATGCTTTCAGGCAGCTGCTTCCGGAAGAGAAAGGGCCGTATGCGGGTTCGATGCATATAAAAGACGTAGGTTTTTTCCCGTATGTCCATGCCCTTCGGCTGCTCGCCATTTATGAAAGAGTGCATGCTTCTTCCACGATAGAACGTATCCGCCAGGTGTCAGAAAAGCATGCTTATGTCCAGGGCAAAGACATACATTTTAAAAATTTGCTGGAGCTGCGGGCCTCGTTTTCCGAGCAGCAGCACGCCTATGAAGACGTTCACTACGTGCCGGTACAGCAGCTTTCGAAAACCCAGAAGTCCGAACTGAAGGCTGCGTTAAAAGAAGGAAAGCACCTGTTTCAGCATACAAAAAAAATCATGGAGTCGGGTGATTTTTAAATGTTCCAATGGATGCGCAGTATTTCGAGTCGATTTGGCGGCCTGGACTCCACGAACCCCCAGCACCAGTCTTTCATGCGCCAGCTGCAAAAAGACGTAAAAGCGGAGCAGCCTCTGCAGAAATCGCTTTCTTCGCTGAATGTTACCGTCCTTGACTTGGAAACCTCGGGCTTTAATGCGGATGCCGGAGATAAGATATTGTCGATGGGAGCTATTAAAATTAAACACAACCGGCTGGTGCGGGATGACGCCTTTTATACGCTTGTTCGTGAACCGGAGGCTGTGTCCCCGGAGGTAAGCGAGGTTACCGGATTAACAGCGGAGGAGCTAGCGGCGGACGGTCAGCCAATCAGCGGGGCTCTCGAGCAGTTCTATCAATTTGCCCAGGCAGATATACTCGTAGCCCATCATGCCAGTCATGAACGAAAGTTTTTGCAGAAGTATACGTACCGGACAATGGGGTCGAATCTTCAGCACCGCCTGCTTGATACTTCATTTGTATTCAGTATTGCTGCGCCGGACTTTGAGTTTCGTTCGCTTGATGATTGCTGCAGCTATTACGATATCCCCATAAAAGGAAGACACAATGCTCTCGGGGATGCCATTATGGCTGCCGAGCTCTGGGTACGTTCCATTCAGACAGTCCAGGAGCTCGGATACGAAACACTTCAAGACGTCTATGCCCATCTCAGTCACCGCCGTAAATGAACGCCCCGTACGGCCGGCTGAAAAAATTTAAAAAGGAGGAGGGCGCGGTGAAAGGTAATATCCCTCGTAGCGCTGCCTGTTTTCCCATTAGCGTGGTACAAGAAATCACATCACTGTCAGCTCGCCAAATCCGTTACTACGAAGAGCAGGGGCTGGTTGATCCGGAACGAAACCAAGGAAACCAGCGCCTGTTTTCGATGAATGATATTGACCGGTGTCAGGAAATCAAAGAGCTTATTGACCAGGGGTTAAATATTGCCGGCATTAAAGCCGTGCTCTCCGCCCGGGACAAAAATTCCGGCTGACAATTAGAAGGCTGGAAATGTATTAATAAAAAAGTCCCTTTTTCAAAAAAATTCTTTATATTTGTTTGAATAAAGAAATGAACGGGAACACTTTCGAAACAACGGAGGTGTTTTATTCATGTCATTTATCATTGTAGAAGATATTCAAGTGCCGGCGAAAAAATTCGACGAGCTTGAGAACGCCCGTGAAGACGCATCGGAAAAGGAAGTTATTGTGCGCAATAACGATGGCCAGTACTGGGTGGTTGATGAGGAAGACTACGCAAAGATCGAAGCCTATGGCTATGAGCTTGTAGAGAAGTAAACACACGTATAAGAGTCCGCACCTAATTTTAGGGCGGACTCTTTTTTAAATGTAAATAAATCCGGAAAAAAGCGGAAATGGAAACGGGTTTCAAAGGAAAGAAGAAGTGAAAAAGTACAAGTAGTGCAAAAACGGCTCAGGAAAGTATAAATGACAGGTTTTTTAGGAGGAGGACTGGAATGACACGCTATGAAGATGACAGTTTATCGCTGCATACGGATTTGTATCAGGTGAATATGGTGGAAACGTATTGGCGAAGCGGTATGCATACCCGTAATGCCGTATTTGATCTATACTTTCGGGAGCTTCCGTTTGGTAATGGCTTCGGCGTATTTGCCGGGTTGGAACGGGTGGTGAATTTTTTAGAAAACTTCCGGATGACAGAGGAGGATCTTGCCTACTTGCGGGAAGCAGGCTACGGAGAAGATTTTCTTTCCTATTTAGAGGAACTCAGGTTTACCGGCAGCGTTTATGCTATGAAAGAAGGCGAGCTTGTCTTTGGCAACGAGCCGCTGCTCAAAGTAGAAGCGCCGCTTGGAGAAGCCCAGTTAATCGAAACGGCGCTTTTAAACATGGTGAACTATCAAACGCTGATCGCTACGAAAGCAGCCCGGATTAAACAGGTGACAGGGGGAAATGGGCGCGCGATGGATTTTGGCCTGCGGCGGGCCCAAGAGCTGGATGCCGGCTTATGGGGAAGCAGAGCAGCCTTTGTCGGCGGTTTTGAAGTAACGAGCAACGTCAGGGCAGGAAAGGTATTCGGACTCCCTACAGCAGGCACACATGCGCATTCTATGGTTCAGGCCTGCGAGACTGAATATGAAGCTTTTAAAATGTATGCTGAGCACCATACGGATTGCGTGTTCTTAGTGGATACGTACGACACCCTTCGTTCCGGAGTTCCTAACGCAATTAAGGTTGCAGAAGAAATGGGAGAAAATATCCGCTTTAAAGGCGTGCGTCTTGACAGCGGGGATCTGGCCTATCTATCCAAAGAAGCGAGGCGAATGCTCGATGAAGCCGGCTTTACCGACACCCAGATTATCGCTTCCGGAGATCTGGATGAGTACACGATCACCAATTTGAAATCCCAAGGAGCAGAGATTGATACGTGGGGTATCGGAACAAAGCTTATTACTGGCTATGACCAGCCTGCTCTTGGGGCAGTATACAAGCTTGTAGCCATTGAGGGCGATAACGCCCGCATGCGTGACACGATGAAGATTGGGGCAAAAAAATCCGGTAATCTGGAGAAAATGACTACACCCGGTGTGAAAAACGTCTATCGGATTATAAATACTGAAAACAAACGCTCAGAAGGAGATTACGTTACGCTTGCCGGGGAAGAGCCAAACGAGCAGGAGGAACTGCATATGTTCCATCCCGTGCATACGTACATCAGCAAAAAGGTCCGGAATTTCAAAGCTGTGAATCTTCATGAAACAATATTTAAAGATGGGAAGCTGGTTTACAGCCTGCCTTCCATGGCAGATATCCAGGCCTATATGCAATCAAATCTTCCGCTTTTATGGGAAGAATACAAACGTTCGTTAAACCCGGAAGAATACCCGGTCGACTTAAGCCCGAAATGCTGGGAAAATAAAGTGCAGAAAATGCATGAAATTCAAAATGAGTTCAGTCAATAAGCAATTGCCTGCCGGGCCGGTTTTTCCGCCCCGGTATTTCTTTTGCATCAGCCAATTGCGAACGTCTCGTGACAATAAGAGGAAACGTAAGGCTGCGGGCTGCACATATGATATAATTTGGCAGGATCCTAATTGTACTATGATGAACGCAAAGAAAGGGAGGGCAGAGCTTATGCAGATATCTGTTCAGACCGTGATTGAAAAAATGGAAGAGGAATTGCTCCAGCTCGCCGAGCAGGGGGAAAAAGGAGACGAGCGGGCGCTGCAGGAGCATGCAAGAACGCTTCGAAACTACTGCGATATTCTGCTTTCTTCAAGGGAGGCTGAAGTGAAGCAGCCAGCTGCATCGCCCCCTCGTTCCGGGGCGCCAGCTTCTGCTTCGGGAGTGACTGCGGCAAGGAACCCCCGCCGGGAACCGTCCGGGGAGGAAGAGGAAATTCCGTCCACGGAAGGTAATTTACTGGATTTTTAAAAAGAAGGAGATTTGGGCATGCTTTGGAAAGTACTCGTGATATTAGGAGCAGTGAACGCTGCGATGGCTGTAGGAATAGGGGCATTCGGAGCCCACGGCCTGGAGGGCCGGCTTTCAGACCGTATGATTGACACGTATCAGACTGGCGCACAGTACCATATGTATCATTCCCTGGGGCTGATCGCTATTGGTGCAGTCGCAGCATACACCGGCGGAGGTTCAGCACTGGTGGGGTGGTCCGGATGGCTTTTATTTGCAGGTATCGTTTTGTTTTCAGGCAGTTTGTACGCATTGTCGCTTTCAGGCATTTCCTGGCTGGGGGCCGTCACTCCTTTAGGCGGAGTTGCTTTTATCGCCGGTTGGATTTGTTTAATTATATATGTGCTGAAAGCCTAAAAGGCATAAAAAGGGCCGGCTGCGGGTGGTTTATCCGCGGCCGGCCTTTTTCTGTTTGTAATAAAAACTATACTGCTCTTGTGCGGTCAATCCGGCCAAGAAAAAGTGCCAGGCCGAGGCCGGTAACAAATGTTACGAGACTTACGACGAAAGCAATTACGCCGTCATTTAAACCTGGAAATATAACATAAAGCGAACCAACAAGCAGGCCGGTAATTACTGCATACGTTCCCACCGTATGAGCATGCAGCATGTAGCGCAATAGCTTGCTCATGATCGCTATTCCTACAAGAACGCCAACGCCGAAGGTGAAGAGCACGGGCAGGTTCAATTCTGTCAGAGCATTAATGACGGTTTGATAAACGCCAATAATCACAAGCACAAATGAACCACTGATGCCGGGAAGAATCATCGCTGTGCTCGCAAGCCAGCCCGAGAAAAACAAAATGGCAAAGCTTCCTGCGCTCCCGGTAGCAATCACAGCTGTCTCCTCATCCCCCTGGAAAAGGCCGGAGAGTAAGACAATCACGGCTGCGAGCAGTAAAATGACGTAATGGTTCTTTTTGAAATTTGTTTTATAATTCACTTTATACAAAATAAAAGGAATCGTTCCGAGTATCAGCCCAAAAAAGAAGAAAAACGTTGGCTGTGGATGTTCGGCAAGCAGCCATTCGAGCAGATGGGCAAGCGACAGGATAGCTGCCCCCATTCCTACTCCCAAAGGAATTAAAAAGCCGAGCTGCTGCTTCCACTGGCGTGAAAAAAGCAGGCTGATCGCAGACAAAAGCCGGTAGTAAATGCCAAGTATCAATGCCAGAGTGCCACCGCTCACGCCCGGGATAACGTCACTGGCGCCCATGGCCATGCCGCGTAAAATATTTTTCCATTCAATCATGTACATCGAGACTCCTCGTTCATCAGAAATTGGTTTATGTAAAAGCTGCAAATTTTTCACAGCTTCAATTCTTTATATCACGTTTTAAAAGAAATTACTATAACCCTCAGCAGTCCATGAAAAAAACCGAACAAAGGGTTCGGTTTAAAAAACGGCGTCAGGCTCGAGCTCGTCATTTTCTTCGCGGCGGAGGCTTCGTTCAAACACGAACGGGCCAAACGGAATGACAGATACAATAACAGCAATGAGCATACGCAGAAACGGCCAGCGTTTTTGGATCCAGACAAAAAGAGCAATAGCTACATATAAGATAAACAATCCACCATGGGCAGCTCCAACAACGGTAACAGCCATGTCAAAGCCAGCTCCATACTTTAACGGCATGGCAATAAAGAGCAGGAGCAGAAACGAGATTCCTTCAATAATACCGGCCCACCTAAGCGATTGGAGAGAATTCATGCACGGCCTTCCTTTCTAATAGCAAAATCACGATAAGAATACATCGTTAACATAGCACAAGAGGGAAGCCGGAACAATGGACGAATTGTGACAGTTACGTTAGGAGCGTTCAGCCGCATATAAGCTTAAGGAACGGTTCCACCGCCTGACAGGGCGCTGGTAGGTCATCCCGATGTTTTCTGCTACTTTAATAGAAGGCGTATTGGCAGGATCGATGACTGAAACAAGCTTTGGGATGGCAAGTGAATAGAATGCAAAATCCCGGACCATAGCTGCTGATTCAGAAGCATAGCCCAGTCCCCAGTTTTCAGGGGTGAGCAGGTACCCAAGTTCAATAGAAATGTTTCCTTCTATTCTTTCGGGCACAAGTCCGCACTGGCCGATAAAGCTTTGAGTGTGCCGGTCTTCCACTATCCACATCCCGACCCCGTATGATAGATAGTGACTTTTGTTCCAATGGATCCATTCATTGATTTCTTTTTCGGACTTTAAGTCGGCGTAATAGCGCATAACCTCTTTATCCTGAAAAATATTTTTCAGCAGTGGGTGGTCTTTATGCTGCATAGAACGAAATGAAAGACGTTCTGTGGAGCGGGGGAGTCGCAACGCTTTCACCTCTTTGATTAAAATTAGCAGCTGGCAGGTCTCCCAGTCTTTCGGTAAACTCTTTTAAAGTTGCTTGGAAAGAAGATTTTTTTGAATTTCCTGGTTTTTTTCTGCGAATCGTTCGTTATGGGAAGAAACCATTGCTTTCGCCCCGGCGTCGGGTTCCAGGTACTGCTTGACGCTGTTCGCAGCGGAAGCGCCTTCTACAAACGCTCCGGCAATCAGGTGAACCTTTCCATGGTGGCTGGTAATGTCCCCGGCAGCAAACAAACCTTCGATATTTGTGCCCATCCGCTCGTTTACGAGAATTTTATTTTCTTCTGTTTGCAGCTGCAGGTTTTCGAGAAGCTCAAATTCCATCTGGAAACCGTGGTTCACGATGACGGCGTCCACTTCTTTTTCCACACGTTCGTCAGTATCAAGATTTGTGCACAGCACTTTTTCGATAGCGGTGCCCGCGTCGTTGCCGCGAAGCCCGGAAAGGGCAAAAGGAGTCTGCACGTTCACTTCGGAGTCCTTCATTTCCTGGACATGCCGCTCATGGCCGCCGAACTCATCGCGCCGGTGTACGACTGTAACTTCGCTTGCGATCGGGCAGAGAGCATTAGCCCAGTCGACGGCAGAGTTTCCGCCGCCGGAAATGATAACCCTCTGATTACGAAATCGCTCAAGGTGCTGTACAGTATAGTGAAGGTTGGAAAGCTCGAATTTTTCTGCGCCTTCGATGTCGAGCTTTTGGGCATGAAGAATGCCGTGCCCGACAGCGACGATGACAGAGCGGGAATAGTAAACGCCGCCTGTTTCCGCCTCCAGGCGAAAAAGCCCGGCCTCGTCTTTTTCTACGTGAATAATTTTTTCATTTGTCGTGATCGCGGGGCGGAAAGTTTCTGCCTGGGCTACCAGCTGATCCATCAGCTGTTTTCCAGAGGAAGGGGGCAGGCCGCCAACATCCCAGACAATTTTTTCGGGATAGGCGTGAATTTTTCCGCCCAAATCCGGCTGTGCTTCAATAATGTGAGTATCAAGCGCCCGCATTCCACAATAAAAAGCAGTATACAGGCCGGCGGGTCCGCCGCCGATGATAGTAACGTCATGTATTTGAAAGTCAGACAAGGTGTCCAGCTCCTTTAGTGATAATCGTTATCAATTACATTGTACGCTCTTTTTATGTAAAAGTAAAAGGAAGATGAGAAATACATTTACACAAAAAATGTTCCACGTGGAACATTTAAGATTTCAGAGGAGAGAGCTTATAATACGTGCCCGCCACCCTGCTTAATAAAACGATGAAAAAATTCCATTCTCCAGCCTGAATGCCGGCTGCTGTAAAAAGAACCGTGGATAGTATAAATATTGCCCACAAAAAACAGAGTACATTTTCCCTCATCTAATCAACCTTAAGCAAAAAAGCCCTGCAGCAGAATGCCGCAGGGCTTGTCCTCGTATAAGAATTACTCTTCAGTGGAAGCGGATGTTTGGGCACTGGCTACCTGAATGTCAGTGTCATTTACGGTGATCGTAATGTTTTGCACATCCTCTTCTTCAAGCATGAGATCGGCAATGCCGTCTTCTACTTTTTCTTCGATTACCCGGCGAAGAGGGCGGGCACCGAAGGCAGGATCGTAGCCTTGATCGGCCAGCATGCGTTTAGCATCATCAGAAACGGTAACGTTCAATCCCTGCTCACTGGCTGCTTCTAAGATGTCTTTAAGCATCAGATCCACGATAGTGACCAGATCTTCACGAGCCAGTTCTTTGAAGCTTACAATGCTGTCGAAACGGTTCAGGAATTCCGGGCGGAAATAATCGCTGAGAGATTCCATGATTTTTGGCTCTACCTGGTCCTTATCTCCAAAGCCTACCGTAACACGTTTCATTTGTGAGCCGGCGTTTGAAGTCATAATAATGACTGTATCCTTAAAGCTGACCGTGCGTCCCTGACTGTCAGTCAGGCGGCCGTCTTCCATGATCTGCAGGAACATATGCTGCACATCAGGGTGCGCTTTTTCAATCTCGTCCAAAAGAATAATGCTGTACGGTTTCCGGCGTACTTTTTCTGTAAGCTGCCCGGCTTCATCGTGTCCGACATATCCTGGCGGCGAACCGATAAGCTTGGATACCGAGTGTTTTTCCATATACTCACTCATGTCGAGGCGGATCATCGCTTCAGGGTCGCCAAACATTTCAGAAGCGAGCGTTTTGGAAAGCTCAGTTTTACCGACACCGGTTGGTCCGACAAATAGGAAGGAACCAATTGGACGGCTTCCGCGGCGCAGGCCGGCACGATTTCTGCGAATGGAACGGGCAACTTTGCTTACAGCTTCTTCCTGGCCGATGACATTCGCATTTAGACGTTCAGGCAGATCGCGCATTTTCTTTTGTTCATCGCGCTGGAGGCGGCGAACAGGGATGCCGGTTTTATTTTCCACGATCATCTGGATCGTTTCTACATTCACTGTTGGTGTTTCTTTTTGAATCTTGCCGTTTTGTTCAGCTTCTTTTACCTGCTCCTGCAGCTTGGCTTCTTCATCCCGAAGCTTAGCTGCACGTTCGTAATCCTCCTGCTGGGTAGCACGTTCTTTTTCTGCGGCAATCTGCTCGATGCGGCTTTGCAGGGACTCGCTGTCGTCATCGCTGTGGGCGAGGTTTATCTTGGAGCCTGCTTCATCCATTAAGTCGATCGCTTTGTCCGGCAGGAACCGGTCCTGTACATAGCGATTGGACAAATTGACGCAGGCTTCTAGTGCTTCATCGGTAAAAGCAACGTGATGGAATTTTTCATAGTTTGCCTGCAGGCCTTTTAGGATCGCTACGCTGTCTTCGAGGTTTGGTTCGTTAACCATGACCGGCTGAAAGCGGCGTTCAAGCGCTGCATCTTTTTCAATTTTGCGGTATTCAGCAAGTGTAGTTGCACCAATTAATTGAATTTCCCCGCGGGCAAGCGCTGGTTTCATAATGTTGCCTGCGTCAGAAGAGCCTTCTGCTGAACCTGCGCCAACGATTTGGTGGACTTCATCAATAAAGACGATGACATCCTGGCGTTCCTGCAATTCCTTCAGCAGCTGCTTCATGCGTTCTTCAAACTGGCCGCGTACCCCAGTATTTGCTACGAGGGAGGTTACGTCCAACAGATAAATGCTTTTATTTTTCAGCTTGTTTGGCACATCACCTTCCGAAATACGGAGGGCAAGACCTTCAGCAATCGCTGTCTTACCGACACCCGGTTCGCCGATAAGAACCGGATTGTTTTTATTGCGGCGGTTTAATGTTTCAATGACACGTTCAACTTCTTTATCGCGGCCGATGACTGGGTCAATGAGGCCGGCACGTGCAACGTCGGACAGATTTTTACCTAAATCGTCAAGAAGACCGCCGCCCTGGCCGCCGCCGGACTGAGCCTGCTGTTCCTGCCCCTGTCCTGCGTTTTGTTCTGAGCCGCCCATCATATTATTAAAGAATTGGTCAAATGGGGACTGGGAGCCGCCGAAGCCGCCCTGACCGGATGGCTGATTCATGCTTTGGCGGATTTCTCTATAGCACCGTTCGCACAGGTGCATCTTTTGATGGCTTCCATTAACATTCATGTTCAGTTCAATGCGTGCTGGACGCTGTTCACAATGTTCACATCTCATCATAACTGAACCGAACCTCCTTATTTTTAAAGTAGTATTATTGACGTGTGCATCGTTCGTATTCATCTTCGTAAGGTCAGAATTACTTCGTTGACTTTGACTATCTTTGACCTTGTAACAGTATTATATACCCGCTTCCTGTATAATGCAAGAGATAAATTTGATTTTCTCTGACCAATTGATTTACACCTACATAATAGGAAATGGAGAAGAGAGTTTCAAGAAATATGCTCGAATAATATCTGTGGAAAACGGTAGAGAATGTATTAACGTTTTTGCGAAAGTCTAAACGTTTCTGACCAATAAAAAGTGATGAACTGGAAGAAAAGCACAGACGGTGAAAGGTTTAGCGGAAAAAAGGGAAAGGAAAAAAGAAACGAAGTTATACAGAAGAGGAGGAAAAAGATGAGAAACAGCGGGCAGCGTCCAGCGACTAAAATATATAGGTTGTCAGAGCCCCGCCACTTGTTTGGAGGAAGTCGTCCAGTGCCAAGAAAAACATTTCCGGAGCCGCACGTGCCTGTGGTAGAGGCAGCGCGAAGAGTTGAAAACTGGAATCCGGTGGAAGCAGTGGTAGTGGCCGGAGAGCTAAAGGTAAAGCTGTTCCGGTGGACACTGCTCCGCGTGGATGTTCCTTCACTGACAGTAGACCTGCGCCGGCGAAAAAAAAGGTAGCTGCCAGAGGGCAGAAATTAAGAAGCACGGACCTTCCCGCTTTTTGTTAACGGAAGGCAGAGCTGGTAGCTGATGAAGCCAACAACGCCTAAGAGAACGAATAGTGTCGACATTCCCGCTGGAGGAATGACGGCACTTGCCGTAAGCATAAAACTGCTGAGAAGGAGGGCGGCATTATACATCATTGACTCCATTGCCATGTAAGAACCACGGGAATCATCATGAACAATGCCGGCGAGTATCGTCTGGCGGACAGGAATATAAACGATCTCTCCCAGGGTGAAGGCTGCAGCAGCGATTATAAGAACTAAAAACGAAGTGCTGAACCCGAAAAATCCGAAGGCGAGAGTGTAGATTCCGAGACCGGCAGCTAACACTTTTTTATAATTTAAAGAAGAAACCCGTGCGGAAACCGGCATGGTAAAAAAGACAACGCCAAGCGTGTTAATAAACATAATAAGACTGAACATTCTTACTCCCGTGAGTTCAAATCCTCCAAGCATCAGGTGAAATTGTTCATCCAGGCGGACAGCGACGTATTTGTCCAGCTGAAATTCCAGGCTGGCGATACAAACGGTACCGATTAAAAAGAATAGAAAGCGCCGGTCTTTTAGTATAGCGGCGTACCGTTTCCATATAGTAAGAGGGGCCTGAGTTTTTTGAAGACCTTTCTTGGAAAAAGAAACCGCCTGCTTTTTTTCCGTTAATTTAAAAGCCACCACGTACCAAATACATATGCTCACAAGAAATAAAGCAACAAATAAATACACGCGCCCGCTCTCAAAAAACAGCCCTCCAATAACAGCCCCAAAGGCGTATGCCACGTTGCCAAGCCAGTAGGCAAGCTGATAAACGTAGGGGCGCTCGGCTTCAGAGCTGTAGTCTATAATCATTGCTTCGGACGGAGGATCAGCGGCGTTAAAGCATGCGTTAGCGACAAGAAAAGCTGCAAACATCAGCCATACGGATTCAAATACGGGGGAGCTCGCCAGCGCCATTACGCCAAGGCTCAATACCTGCAGGCCCTGAGCAGTAACGATGATACGCTTACGGCCGATAACATCCGATAAATGTCCGGTCCATAAACCGATACCAATGCCTGCAGCCATAGTAAATGCCAGCAACAGCCCGGCAGTGCCGGCTCCAAGGCGGCTGCTGAAATAAACTGCCATAAATGGAAGAATGGCCATCAATACAAATTCCATGGAAAAATCAGTGATGAGGCGTATTTTAATGTTTGTGTGCAGTGCTTGGAACTTAGTCAACGGGACTCTCTCTTTTCTAGTATTAAAGCATAATAGTATAAAAGCAATACTACCTAAATATGGAAGTGTTATCAATATGCTTCTGAAAACCGCTGAAAATACGGGCAGCAGGTTCTATTCATAAATGGCCCGGAAGTGGACCTTTTCTTTTCAGTAGAGACGTGAGAAGATCACGGTAGACCACATTTTGTATGCGCTGACATTTAAAGCAGGAAGGGTGATCGTCATGAATTGGGAACCGGAAGAAATAAAGAAAAAAGATGAAGAAAGTGTTTGGCATGCCATGAGGCCTTACAATCCAGAGGGAGGCATGGTGGCGGAGAAAGCAGAAGGTTCTTGGGTGACTGATATAGATGGAAAGTCATACCTTGATGGCATGGCGGGTCTCTGGTGTGTAAATGCCGGATATGGACGAAAAGAAATTGCCGACGCTGCCTACGAGCAAATGCTGAAGCTTCCATTCTATCCTTTAACGCAAAGCCATACTCCTGCCGTACAGCTTTCGGCAAAGCTTGATGAGTGGCTCGGGGACGGCTATATGTACTTTTTTTCCAATAGCGGATCGGAAGCAAATGAAACTGCCCTGAAACTGGTGCGTCAATATTTTCAACAAATTGGGGAAGGCAGCCGGTATAAAACCATTTCCCGCTACCGGACCTATCATGGAAGCACGCTTGCAACGATGGCGGCTGGAGGACAGACGCAGCGGAAATACCGGTATGAACCGCTGCCGCCGGGCTTTGTACACGTTACTCCTCCAGATCCGTACCGGAAGCCGGAAGGTCAATCCTACGAGGAGTACAGCCTGGCGTGCGCTGATGAAATTGAACAGGCGATTTTATGGGAAGCTGAAGAATCCATAGCGGCAGTAATAATGGAGCCCATTATTACCGGCGGCGGAGTGTTGGTTCCTCACACTTCCTATATGAAACGGGTCCGGGACATTTGTGACCGCTACGGTGTTCTTTTAATCAGCGATGAAGTTATTTGTGGATTTGGACGGACTGGGAAGCGTTTTGGATTTATGCACGCAGACGTAAAGCCGGATATTGTGACAATGGCGAAGGGAATCACAAGCGGATATATGCCTTTATCTGTTACCGCAGTGCGAAAGGATATGTACCAGGCGTTTACCGGCAGTGAAGCCTATGACCATTTCCGCCATGTAAATACTTTTGGGGGTCACCCTGCAGCCTGCGCAGCCGCTGTGAAAAACCTGGAAATCATGGAGCGGGAAAAATTAGTGGAACGATCGGAGAAAAAGGGCAGAGAGCTGCTGGAGGCGCTGGCAGATTTGGAAGAGCTTCCTTACGTTGGCCAGGTCCGGGGCCAGGGGCTGTTAGCCGGTATTGAATTTGTCGAGGACAAAACGATAAAAAAGACAGTACCAGAAAAGCTCGTGAAGCAAATTCTTGCAAGCTGCAAAAAAGATGGGGTCATTGTTGGCAAAACGTCTGATATTGCCAGGCACCATAACAATGTTTTAACTCTTTCCCCGCCTTTGAACATTGAAGATAAAGATCTTCAACTGCTCATTACCACCTTGAAAAAGCGTATAAAAGAAGCGGTACAGCCCGGATAGAATACAGTTGTGCCCCTGCCATGAGGCAGGGGCAATTTTAAGGAAAAATTTACATAGCCAGAGGTTTTATGAAATCGCTTTCTGATATAATTAATAAAAGAACCCCTTGAATGAAACAGAATATCTTCAGGATTAGGCCGCAAGTCGGGAGGTAGTTTTGATGGAACAATCATATTCGGCGGCTGTTTATGATGCCATTACGTATATGCAAGCTCATCTTCACGAACCGTTGGACCTGACCGGACTGGCCGCCCAGGCCGCTTACAGTCCGTATCATTTTTCACGCCTGTTCAAGAAAAGTGTTGGAGTGCCTCCGTTGTACTATCTTTCCGGACTACGACTTCAAAGGGCCAAAGAACTGCTGATTGAAACCACTTTCCCTGTGCGTGATATCGGGATGGAAATTGGCCAGCAAAGCGTAGGGACATTTACTACGAGCTTTGCTGCAAGGGTGGGAATGACGCCGGGTGCCTTTCGTGTTTCCGCGGCCTCTGCAGAAAATTCTTTTTCCTCGTTAAAAACGACACGGCACTGGGCAGAGCCGGCTCTTCCTACGGTGGAAACGAGTATTCAAGGCCGTATTTACAGTGAAGTCCCTTTTGAAGGATTTGTATTAATCGGCCTTTTTCCCCGTCCGATGCCGGAAGGTGTACCGCTTTATGGTACGCTTTGCGATACTGCAGATGAATATCACATTCCGTGTGTAAAGCCAGGAGTGTATTATGTAATGGCTACGTCAATTGCCTGGAAAATGAAGGTGAATGACATTTTAATCCCTCACCATACGTTCCGCACCCGCTCAAGAGAAGCGCTTCATGTAGAAGCCGGACGGCCGCTGGAAAAAAAGGATATATATTTATATCCGCCGCGCTTCGATGATCCTCCTATTCTCGTTTCGTTATCCCTGTTAATGAATAATTTTCTGAGGCGTCAGGCCGAAACCGCAATCGGTAAGAAATAAAGCAGCGGCGGCCGTGCTATAATAAAGATAATTATTCATATGAGGGGAGAGGAGCGCCAATGATTATCGGAATGAACCCGTACCTTACATTTGAAGGGAAGGCCGGGGAGGCAGCCGCATTCTATGAAAAGGCTTTAGGGGCAGAGGTGATCGAACGTCAGACCTATGGGGAAGTCGAAGGGATGGAATTACCGCCGGGAACCGAATCACTAATCATGCATGCTTATTTAAAAATTAAAGACATGGAGATAATGCTCTCCGATACGTTACCCGGGGCTCCGGACCAGCAACAGCTTTCAGGAAGCCTGGTGTCCATTGCGCTCAGCGTAAATGATGCTTCCTCGGCTGCCAAAACGTTTCATGCTCTTGAACCGGGCGGAGAAATAATCATGCCTCTGGCAGAAACATTCTTCAGTTCCTCTTACGGCCAGCTGAAAGACCAATTCGGTGTTTTTTGGCACATAGTCGTTTAAGGAAAAATCAAGTCAAGAAAGAGAGGTTTAAGAATAATGGCTCTGCAGACAAAGCAAATATTTGTAAACATTCCAGTTAAAAATCTCGAAGCTTCCATGGAGTTTTTTCAAAATGTCGGCTTTTCATTTGAGCAGCGCTTCACGGATGAAAATGCAGCGTGCATGGTACTGGGGAACGGTATGTATGTGATGCTGCTTCACGAAGCATTTTTTCAAACGTTTACTAATAAAAGTGTAGTTGATACCAATACCGGGGCGGAAGCAATCCTGACCATTTCTGCAGACAGCAAAGAACAGGTGAACGAGATTGTTCAAAAAGCTCTGGATGCAGGAGGCCTTCCGTCCAACGAGCCAATGGACGGCGGGTTTATGTATGGATGGAGTTTTCAGGACATCGATGGCCATCTCTGGGAAGTTATGTATATGGATGAGGACGCTGTGTAGTATAAAGTCATCAGAAAGCAAAAAAGCTTCCGGGAGAAAGGGGTAACGTTTAGTGGAAATCATGCCTTTTAAGGAATGGAAGGATACAAAACTGACACTGCAGCTTCTGTCTCAGATTCTTGGTAAGATACGGCTCGAAACAGCCCCGCAGGAGCCTCAGTGGGCGCACGTGATGCTTGAGATTACTCCGAATGGCTTCTCTACAGGGATGCTGATCCAGGACGGGAAAGCTTTTGAACTCGAAATAGATATACGGAACAGCCGTCTTCTGGCGGTAGTGGAAGATACTGTGGAAGCCACAAAGCTTGAAGATGGGACGCCTATTCAGACGTACTACGAATGGATTTTCAGCTGTCTTCATCAGGCAGGCATCCACGTGCGCATCTATCCCAAGCCACAGGAGATGCCGGTAACGGTATGGCTTTCTGAAGACCAGGTGCATAAACGGTACGATGCTGAAAAGGCCATGAAGGGACTTAAAATGATGCAGGCGGCGTATCAGGAAGAATTAGCTTTTATCGGACCACTGCGAGGCCGTAAAATTAAACCGGGGTTATTCTGGGGCACCTTTGACGTCTCGACGCTCATCGTGGAAAATATTCCAGAGCCGTTTCCCGAAGAAAAAACAATTGAAAAGGCAGCTTTTGATGAACAGTTTATCGAGCTTGGATTTTGGCCCGGTGATGATAATACAGACCATCCTTCCTTTTTTGTCCTGCCGTACCCTTTTCAGGAAAAGGATTTAAACAGCCCGGCAATCGAGCCTAAAGAAGCCTATTACGATCCACAGGCGAGCGAATACTTTCTTCCTCTTACAGACAGCTTTGCTGGCTCGACTGTGCAGCAGTTTTTCCGCACTACGTTTACTTTTCTGCACGCCGAGCTTGGCTGGAAGGACCCTGAATATTTTTACCGGCCCCTCCTGATGAAAAAACCTCCTACCATTTAGTAGAAAAACCCCGCACAGCACTGGCTGCACGGGGTTAATATTTATATGACCAGAATGCGCCCATCTTCATATACATGGTACGTCCGAAGCAGGCCATCTTCTCCCTGTTCAATAAGCGAAGGATCCAACGCCTCTACCTGATAGTAAGTCTGGCCTTCTTCATTGCTGGAAGGATACTGGTCAACTTTTAATTCTGCTTCTGTGCCTTTCTGATCATGCACCGTCTGAACCGCTTCATAAGGGGTGAATTCCTGTTTCTGCTCCTGCTGGACAGTTGTTGGAGTTTCAGAAGCGTGCGCCGGAACAGCCGATCCTGTCACAAATAGAGCTGCGAGACCGAAGACAGTAAAGAATTTTTTCATATATAGTCTCCTTTCAAAGAAAGATATGTCTCTATTTTCCCTTCGTAAAAGGAAACGTAACCAGCAGCGGCAGATTCAATTCGAAAGTTGGAGCACCTTAGCCGAATAGTCACGAACCAGTAGTTTAGTGACAGTTATTTTTTATTGCTGCGGTCCCTGGTTCTTAGAGAGGTTAGGGCGAAACAGCCTGCTCGATATATTTTTCGTAGACGGCAGCGTCCTGGTCACTAAAGAGCACAAACCGGATATGCTGGACAGAAGCAGCATGAGAAAGTCTGTCTAAAAAGGGAGGCATAAAGTCTTCAAGAGCTTCCTCAAGGGGATAGCCAAAGGCCCCAGTGGAGAGGGCTGGGAATCCAATGCTTGCAATCTCTTTATCTTCGGCCAGCTGCATGGTGTTAAGGTAGCAGGCACGAAGGAGTTCGTCTGAAGGCTTGTCGACACCGTAGACGGGACCGAGGCAGTGAATAATATAATCGTTTGGCATTTGAAATCCTTCCGTAATTACTGCTTCCCCGGGAGAAATAGGAGCCAGCGGTTTACAGGCTTCTTCGAGCTCGGGACCTGCCGCCCGGTGAATGGCACCGGCGACGCCTCCGCCGATTAAAAGCTGGGCATTGGCGGCATTGACTACAGATTCGAGGTCGTCCTGCTTTGTAATATCGCCTTTGACAGATTCGATGGTGATACCCTGATAGTCGGTCTGCATAAAATTGTCGCCTCCTAATACGTAGTTTGCAGAGCTCTTTTCCCTTATCCTTGCTTTGTTATGCGAAGAGTCTTTTGTTTATCATTTTTTATACAGGGGTAGGGTATTTATAGGAGTTATATTAAAGGAGGCGGAGTAATGGCACATCAGCACGGCGACCATGGACAGGGGCATCATGAAGAGCATGAAGAACACGAAGGTTACGGCGATAGTCATGATCATCACGAGCACCATAGCGCTATGATTGCTGACTTTAAGCGAAGGTTTTTCGTATCAGTCATATTGACCATTCCTATTTTGCTTTTGACCCCAGTGATCCAGGGGTTCCTCGGCCTGGACTGGGCGTTTCCTTCTGATCAGTGGATTCTTTTCGGACTCGCAACAGTCGTATTTTTTTACGGCGGATGGCCGTTTTTAACCGGAGCAGGAGACGAATTGAAGCAAAAAAGTCCGGGAATGATGACGCTGATTGGACTTGCTGTCGTCGTAGCTTACGGCTACAGCACGATGGTGGTATTTGGCTGGGAAGGCACTCAGTTTTTCTGGGAGCTTGCTACATTAATTGATATCATGCTCCTCGGGCACTGGATCGAGATGCGCTCGATTATGGGTGCATCGAACGCCCTGCAGGAGCTGATTAAGCTCATGCCTCATGAAGCCCGCCGGGTGAAAGCAGACGGTGATACAGAAGAAGTTAGCGTGGACGAACTTCAACAGGGAGACCATTTGCTTATTAAGCCGGGGGAAAAAGTGCCGGTGGACGGCACGATTATTAAAGGAAGGTCCTCGGTGGACGAATCCATGCTGACCGGGGAGTCGCTCCCCGTGGAAAAGAACGAGCAGGATGAAGCAATTGGAGGAGCAGTCAACCAGGACGGAAGCTTAACAATTGAAGTAACAAAAACCGGCGATCAGACGTATCTTTCGCAGGTAGTTACGCTTGTACAGGAGGCACAGGAGTCCAAGTCGCGGGCTCAGGACCTGGCAAACCGGGCAGCTAAATGGCTGTTTTATGCTGCGCTCGGGTCGGGTATCGTGACGTTTGTTATCTGGCGGCTGGTAAGCGGTTCGACAGACAGTGCAGTAGAACGGGCCGTGACGGTGATGGTTATCAGCTGTCCGCACGCCCTTGGACTCGCAGCTCCTCTTGTCGTCTCTGTCTCTACGGCATTATCTGCAAGAAAGGGACTGTTAATTCGTAACCGGTCGCCATTTGAAAGTGCCCGGAAGCTCGACGCAGTCATTTTTGACAAAACAGGGACTCTGACCCAGGGAAGCTTCGGCGTAACCAACGTTGTTCCAAGTGACAGTTATTCTGAAGAGCAGGTGCTTGAATTCGCCGGCTCCGTAGAACAGGAATCGGAGCACCCGCTGGCGGAAGGAATCGTTAATGAAGCCCAAGCTCGCAGTATCAAGCTGCACACGGTAGAAAATTTCCAAACGATGACCGGTCAGGGACTCGAAGGATCTGTGAACGGGTCTGCAGTGAAAATTGTCAGTCCCGGCTATATGAAAGACCAGCAGCTGGCGTATGATGAGAAAACTTTCCAGGAAAAAGCAGAAGAAGGAAAAACGGTGGTATTTGTACTGGTCAATGGAGAACTGACCGGTATGATAGCGCTCGCTGACATGGTAAGGGATTCTGCCAAAGAAGCCGTGAAGCGCCTAAATGAACAAGGAATCAAATCGATTATGCTTACAGGGGACAATCAGCGGGTAGCAGATTGGGTAGCCGGCCAGCTCGGTATTGAAGAGGTCTACGCGGAAGTGCTGCCGGATCATAAAGCAGAGCAGGTGAAGAAAATACAGCAGTCCGGGCGGAAGGTGGCGATGACGGGCGACGGCATCAACGACGCGCCGGCACTCGCGACCGCAGACATCGGTATTGCAATTGGCAGCGGCACAGATGTCGCCATGGAAACGGCCGACATTGTGCTTGTGCAGAGCAATCCACTTGATGTGCTTTCCGTTATTGATCTTTCCGGTAAAACGTACCGGAAAATGGTACAGAATCTCTGGTGGGCTGCCGGCTATAATATTGCTGCTATTCCACTTGCCGCCGGAGTACTGGCACCAATTGGCATTCTGCTCAGTCCGGCTGTCGGGGCTTTGTTGATGAGTATCAGTACGGTGGTAGTCGCTATCAATGCGCAGTTGCTGCGAATGTAGGAAAAACCCGGAAGGCTTTCTGCCTCCGGGTTTGTTAACGGAATTATAATGGTTGATTTTACCGTTTATTTTCGAACATTTCTGCTCCGCTGTCTGTACCTGCAATGACGATATCTGCCTGATCGGCAAATAAACCAGTTTCTACAACTCCGACCAGCTGAATTAGCTGGTTGTGCAGCTCATCCGGGCGCTCGATCAACTGAAAATCACAATCAATCACGTAATTGCCGTTATCTGTTTCAAATGGAACACCATGGCTTCGGCGGAGGACAGGGTCGCAGCCAAGCGATTGGATGTCACGTACTGTTTTCTGCCATCCGAAGGGTGTGACTTCGACCGGCAGTGGAAAGGAGCCGAGCTGTTGGACAATTTTGCTTTCATCCACAGCAATTATCAGCTTGTCTGCTGCGTCGGCAATAATTTTTTCCCTTAACAGGGAGCCGCCGCCTCCCTTGGTCATATGAAAGCCGGGGTCCACTTCATCTGCTCCGTCAATAGCCACATCTGCTTTCGTAATTTCGGTGGAAAAGTACACGAGCGGCACGTGAAATTCCTTGGCCCATTGTTCTGTAGTGGGGGAGGAGGGGATACCCTGGACATGCATCCCTTGCTGCACCAGTTCTCCGAGCTGCTGCATAACCCAGTACATAGTGGATCCGGAGCCCAGACCGACAATAGAATTATCTGGAATATACTCAACAGCTTTCGCTGCTGCATCTTGTTTTTGCTGTTCCCTGGACATAAGAAAGCTCCTTTAGGATGTATTTAAGCAGGCTATTTCCTTTTCGGCGTTTGGTCAAACCTGGCGAAAGCCAAACCCTCCGGATGCAGCCCAAGCTGTTGATTTCGTCAGAGAAGCCTTCTCCTGCTCATATTTTTTCCTCTTGCACTGAAATAATCTAAAAGCAGCTTCAGGCGTCATAATCATGATAAAAGAGGGTAGAGAAAAAGGGGAACGTATCATGATAAAAAGGAGGGCGTTCAATGACTGAACCAGTGTTTATTATTTCTACCGGAAGAAGCGGATCAACAGCCATTTCCAACTGCATTAACCTCCATCCTAAACTTGTGAGTCTGTCCGAAATGATTCTTTCTGTCCATTACAATTTCGGGATCAGCGGGGAAGGATGGAAGGGATTCGATAAACAAGTTTGGACAGGCAAAGAGTTCTGGGAACTGCTTGCCCAAAAAGAACCGGTACGCCTGGCCCCGTATGAAAAGAAAGGGCTGTACAATAAAGAAATTCTCTATGAAAGAAAAGAAAATTCTCTGTTTAACGAAAAAACAGGGCTGCCGGCTATTGCTTCAATCACTCTTCCTCATTTAACTAATGAGCCGGACAAGCTGTATCAAGAGCTTGAAGCAGTGGTACCGGCCTTTCCAGAAGGTTCGCTATCAGAGCAGTATCTGCGGTTATTTGAATGGATGCAGGATCGTTTTGGAGGCGACACGAGTGTCGAGCGTTCCGGATTTTCTACAGACGCAGTGGAATACTTAATAGACATGTTCCCGAACGCAAAATTTATTTTTTTATACCGGGATCCCCGTGAAATTGCCGTAGCTTTTAACCGTTTTCAGACGATGAAAATGGGAAAAACCATCTTAAAAGCGATGGAAGATACAGGGCTTGATCCTTCAGACCCTTCCACCGAGGCCGAAAAGCTTGGTGTCTATCAATGGCTGCATCCAGATTATTTTGAACTTGAAAAGCTGCACCAGGTGGAGATACCTTACAATGAACTCGGGTCCTGGATTTCAAAATCACTGCTGCATGCAGGCCGGGTGATCGAAAGCCTTCCAGAGGCTCAGCAGCAATGGCTCCGATACGAAGAATTACTGCAACAGCCTGAAAAAGAATTACGGAGCCTGATTGCATTTATAAACCCGCCCTCTGTATCGGGAGAGGAAAATGAAGAATGGATCAAGGCGGGTGCCAGCCGCATCAATCCCAAGCCTGATACGTGGCCCGGTCTTCCAGAAGAGAAAATAACGACGCTCGAAAAAGCGGTGCAGCCGGCCCTTCGTTATTTAGGATATGAATAATTCGAAGTTTACGAAGTCATATAAGCGGAAACAGTATTTAAAACCAGTAACTCCAGACACAGATCAAAATAACAGAAAGGCTGGTCTAAAATAATGAAGGCAGTAACGATTCAAGGCAAAGAACACATGGAAGTCAAAGAAGTCGCAGACCCGAAAATTGAGCGCAGCGATGACATGATTGTACGCATTACAGCCAGTGGTATTTGTGGATCGGATTTGCATTTATATAAAGGCGGTATTCCAGCTCCGGAGGATTATGTTGTCGGTCATGAGCCAATGGGGATCGTAGAAGAAGTCGGCCCTGATGTCAAAACATTAAAAAAAGGAGACCGCGTTGTCATCCCGTTTAACATTGGGTGCGGGGAATGTTATTACTGTACTCACCAAATGGAAAGCCAGTGTGACAATTCAAACCCGCATGCTGAAATGGGCGGTTTGTTCGGATTTTCTGAGGATTTCGGGAACTTCCCGGGCGGCCAGGCAGAGTATCTGCGCGTGCCGTATGCTGATTTTACTTCCTTTAAAGTACCGGAAGACAGTGAACTGAAGGACGAAAGCGTATTGTTCCTTTCTGATGTCGTGCCTACTGCATTCTGGAGCATTGAAAACAGTGGAGCGACTTATGGGGATACGATCATTATTTTAGGCTGCGGGCCGATCGGATTAATGGCCCAGAAGTTTGCGTGGATGAAAGGGGCTTCCCGAGTTATTGCTGTGGATCAGGTGCCTCATCGTCTTGAGCATGCAAGAAGAACAAACAATGTGGAAACGTACAACTTCAGCGATACGAAAGAAATAGGCAAGCTTCTTCATGAAAATACAAAAGGCGGGGCAGATGTAGTAGTGGACTGTGTAGGCATGGATGGTACCGTGCCGCCGGACACAACATTCGGTTCTGAGAGTGACAATCAGTTTGGTACCATCAGCCCGATTGTGACAGCTTCTCAGTCCGTGAAGAAAAACGGAGTAGTACAGCTGACTGGTGTTTACGGCACAGAAGCCAACAGTTTCCCAATTGGTGACTTCTTCACAAGAAACGTCGCGCTTACGATGGGCCAGGCGCCGGTTATCCACATGATGCCTAGCCTGTATCGCATGATTGAAAACAAACTATTTGACCCGACCGATATTATCACACACCCTATTGCATTAGAAGATGCGGCCGAAGGCTACCGTATCTTTGATGAAAAAGAAGACGGAAGCATTAAAGTGATTTTGAAGCCTTAAAATAATACTAATATAATAAATGCGGGGTCCTTATGTGAATATAAGGGCCCCGCATTTATTATGGTGATAAAGTGTTAATTGATTAGAAGAATAAAATATAGATGCGTGTGAAAGTATGAAACCAGATAAGAAATAAAATGTTTCACGTGAAACACTTTATTTATGAGTTCTTATAATAAATAAGGTTGTCTGTCCATGTATCATTTTCATAAATGAACTTATGGCGTGTACATTCATATTCCATCCCGGCTTTTTCTGCAATAGAGATGGAGGGCTCGTTATCTACATTAATGTGGGCTTCAATCCGGTGAAAATGCAAATCTTCAAAAGAAGCCTTTAGAACCTCACGTACAGCTTCTTTGCCAAAACCCTGATTCCAGTGCTGGTTATGGATAATATAGCCCAGCATCCCCCACTGGAATTCCTCGCGTATTAGGGTAGTGATGTCTGCATGTCCCAGGTGGCTGCCGTTTTTGTGGAAAATATCGTATACATAAGTGCGGTCCTGCTCAGCCATATCCTCGCGCTGCTGAATCATATTTGTAAATTGCCGTTTAGTAAAGCGGTTGATTTTGGGGCGTCCAGGATCATAAAAATGTTGAGGTGCTTTTCGCTCCGAGAGTGCCTGCTTGTAGTTATCGAAGTCATTCGGCTGCAACGGGCGCAGGATTAACCGCTCCGTACTCCTTCCTTTTTGCTGGAATTTCACTATAAGCCTCCTGTCATTGGTATATTAATATAGTTTATTTTCGTTTTATAAAATGAAAAAACTCCGTCTCTTTGAGCAAAGAGAGGAGCTTTCATTCTAATGAATATGCTTGACGCGGCCGACCTGGCCGTCTTCAAGCCGGACTTTTATGCCGTGCGGATGGCTTGGGGAATTGGTAAGCAGATCTTTGACTACTCCGCGGGTCAGTGCGCCGCTTCGCTGATCTTTTTTTAAGACAATATCTACTTCCGCTCCCGGGGTAATATCTTTACGCTTTGTGCCGTCCATAGTATGCCATTCCTTTCAAAGGTGATGCTTTATTATAGCAGACAATTAAAAAGAGAAAACAACAAATTCCCTTTCTAAATCGCTGCATTGCCGATTCTAAATAAAAATACCCAGCCACCCAGCGTTTATCATGGCAATCAGTAAAAGAGTCTTTTCAACAGCTGATACATGCTCGGGGTTGGAGTTATCCATGCGGCTGACGAGTATAAGGGACGCTGCCATAAGTATGGCAAGCCCGATAGCGGCCTCCAAGCGTTCGCTCCCGAGCCAGAAAATGGATAGAGCCGAGACTGCTAAATAGCATACAGCAGGCATATGGGCATAAGGAGAGCCGAATTTACGGGTGAACCATACTACAGTGGTTCGCTTTTCGGGAGAGGCCTGCATATCTGCTTCCCGGTCCGGAATATGATGGACCATCACCCAGGCAAGACAGATCATGGCATTGATAAACGCGTTCTGCAGGGCCCACTCGGGCACCGTGCCGAGTGCCAGCCAGGCTCCGCCGATGCCAAGAGAAAATATGGATGGAAAAAGGCTGATCCATTCTCCGAGAAATGGTTTGTAGCTGAGACTGAGTGGGGGCAGGGAGTAAGAAGCAGCTGCGAAGACTCCGATAAGAAGAAGCACGCCTACTTTAAAATAGCCAAAAATAAAGCAAAGTACGGCAGCGCCAATTAATGAAATAGCGAGCCATTTTCCCACCAGCCACAATGATTTGAGCGACATGGCGTTAGTCTGCAACACCCGGCTGCCCCCGGAAAGGATAGCCGGGCTATGTGCATCGGTCCCGGAAAGGTAGTCGGCGTAATCATTAAAAGCGTGAGTGAGAAGCCCGTGGATAAGAAAAGCTCCGATGGCCAAAAGAATAAAAATAGCTGTCAAATAAGGAATAGAGAGCGACGAATACAAAAACAGCGGCAGCATTGTAGAAACGATGGTAGCATGCTCGAAGAGATAACAGCAATGGCACGGACGAGCATCCAGGCACTGCGCAGCGTACCGGCGAATTGGTTGGCCATTCACATCTTTCCTTTCTCGTTCCTGATAATTTCAATTTTTTCTGGTACCAGTATCCCATTTCTTGAAGACTTCGTACAGCAGCTGGGCGTATGTACCGAAAACAGCATTAAAAAAACGCTGTTCATAAAAGAACAGCGCCTGCAGCTGCCCCGCTCACTACGATGACCCACGGCGGCAGCTTCCAAAAAGCAAGCATTGTAAACAAAAAAGCAGCGAGTATAAAGTCAAGCGAGGTCGTAATTGATGACGTCCAGATTGGATTATAAAAGGCAGCAAGCAAGATGCCGACGACCGCGGCATTCACGCCGGTTAAAGCCCCTTTTATGTGGGTGTTTTTACGGAGCAGGGACCAAAAAGGCAAAGCTCCAATGATTAACAGAAACGCGGGCAGAAAAATACCTGCAGAAGCGATAAGGGCCCCCTGCCAGCCAGAAAGGACAGTCCCCAGATAAGAAGCGAAGGTGAATAAAGGCCCCGGTACAGCCTGGGCCGCTCCGTAGCCTGCGAGAAACGTCTCTTCACTCATCCACCCGGTTGGGACAAATTCCCGTTCCAGTAGAGGAAGAACCACGTGGCCGCCGCCAAATACAAGCGCTCCGGCCCGGTAGAAACTGTCAAACATGGCAATGAAGGCAGAACCGGTCCAGTCCCGCGCAAGTGGAAGGACAGCGAGTAGAACAAAAAAGAGGGTCAGACAGAAAAACCCTGTTTTGCGCGACACGGTTTCGATGACCGCCGTATTATCTGCCTCCTGGGCCGAGCGGTACAGCAGCCAGCCGGTACCGCCTGCTGCGAGTATGACTAGCACCTGTGCAAGAGAGGTCTGCCATAAAAGTGTACTGCTCATGGCGAGCAGAGCGATGGTACGACGCTGAAGATCGGGAGTGAGTTTTTGCGCCATGCCCCATACTGCGTGGGCCACTACCGCCACCGCCACGATTTTAAGCCCCTGAAGCCAGCCGGCATCACTGACATCAAGCCCTTCAAGCAGGAGGGCGAATATCACCAGGGCAATAACAGAGGGGAGGGTAAACCCTAGAAAAGAAATAAATCCTCCCACGAGCCCGCCTCGGATGATCCCTATTCCGATGCCCACCTGGCTGCTCGCAGGACCGGGAAGAAACTGGCATAATGCGACCAGGTCCGCATAGCTCTGTTCGTCGAGCCATTTTTTTCGCCGCACGTATTCTTCGTGAAAATAGCCTAAATGGGCGATGGGCCCCCCGAAAGAAGTCAGGCCCAGCCGTGTGGAAATTAAAAATATTTCCATCCATTTTTGGCCCAGGGTTTTTGCCATGCTGTTCTCTCCTATCCTTACTTAATTTCTTTAAACAATTCGTAAGCTTTTGCGCGGGCTTCCTGCAAAATGCGGCCTCCTTTGTCGGTAGTGGTGTAGTATTTGCGGATCTTTCCGTTTACGTTTTTGTTTTCTTTGTGTAAGAGACCGTCCCTTTCCATTGTATGAAGAATGGGGTAGAGAGTGCCTGCACTCATGGAATAGCCGTGCTCCTGCAGCTCTTCGAGCATCCACCGCCCGTAAATGGGATGCTCGGAGGCGTGATGCAGAATATGAATATGAATAAAGCCTAAGAAAAGCTTACGAAGTGTTTTGTCTTCCATGATCAATCATCCTTTCGGTTTTCGATATCGAAAACCGATATCGATAGAATAACAATTAAATTTCATTATAGCAAGAGGGAGATATACATTTAAATCGATGCTGAAGAAATGAGAAAACGGCTCTGCCGGTTGGCCGGCGGAGCCGTTCTGAATGCTTACAGGCTGTTTGTCTGTTCGAGTGTGGCTTCTACAATGTAACGGTCAGGAGCGCTGCCGATATAATCAAAAGGATAACAGGTAGTAAGCGTAAGCGTTGGTTCCTCTTTATCAACAATTACGGAGCGGTCTTCCGCATCCGTCACCCATGTTTTCTGCAGCCGGTAAACGTATTGGGTATCGTCATATTCGACGATGAGAGAATCCCCGTCTTCAAGGTTGTCGAGTCCCGTAAAAACCGTGTCCCGGTGACCGCTGAGTACTGTATGGCGGGACTCCGCCGGAGTGGTTGTCCATTCGCTGACATACATGCCAACGCCCTGGTCAAGCGATTCGTCGTCTGTACCCCAATAGACAGAATAAGAGTTTCCAAGCTCCGGGATTTTTAATTTGGCTACATTTTCGCCTTTACTCCATTTTTCTATTTCATCGCTCATCACTGGTGGAGTTTCGTTGTTTTCAGAGGCGGGGACTTCGCTTGTACCGCTGTCTGAATTTTCTCCTTCAGGCAGCGTGTAGGCCTCAGGCTCTTCGGCAGCATCTTCGCCGGAGGAATCGTTCTCCCCTTCAGAAACATTTTTATCCGGGGTTTTCGGTGCATCGTCCGAAGAATCGGCGATGACATCTTCTTCATTCGTAGAGATTTTATCTACTCCGGCTCTGGCGTCAAACCACTGATAACCGAAGTAGCCGGTGATGCTCAGGCCGATAACAATCATCGCAATAAATATTTTTTCCATATATGTTCACTCCAGTAAAGGGACATAACGGACCATAATAGACGTTACTATTATTTCCATAATACACGTTCCATAAAGAAAAAAACAACCTTCACCGAGAAGGCGAAGGCTGCTGCATGGTTAAAAGTGTATTATGCCTGCTGACGGCGTCTGGTCCAAAGCAGTGCCCCGCCGGCAATCACGCTCAGGGCCAGGCCGGCAGCCATATAAGCCGGCTGGGAGCTGGCTGTTTCAGGCATTTCTCCGCCTTCAGCGTCTTCTTCCATGGAAGCGTCTTCTCCGGCCATGCCTTCTTCAGGCATCTCTTCCATCTCGTTCATTCCATCCATGCCTTCCATTTCATCCATCGGTACAGCGTTGTCCATAACTTCCTCTGGAACAGTAATATCACTCACGCTGTTGAAATTGGAATAAGTGGAATCAGCTGTCAGCTTCATGTCTGTTGTAATTTCTTCCATATCATAAGAAGCATCCAGGTTAATAGTGCTCGCTGTCATGTAGTGCGTTTCCTTATCCAGGGTTAAGCTCATGGAGACATCCTTAATATCGATCATGCTCCACGTTTCTTCCAGCATTTCTTCATTTGCCATGCCGCTTCCCATATCAGACTGCATCATTTTACTGGCCGCTTCTTCTATTTCTTCACCGCTTCCTTCGTAGGTGAGTACGTAGGAATTTTCTGTCTCCTCTATGTCCATTTCTTCAGCGAAGGCTTCCGATGCTTCCATATGCATGCCGGGGCTTGTAGTCATCTCTTCCATGCTCCCCATCATATCAGCGGGCATCATAGTCCAGCTGCCATCCGGCATTTCGACGTAGTAACCGTCTTCTGTCCAGTACATTTCTGTAGACACTTCTTCACCGCTGACTGGATCGACTGTGTTAGTTGTCTGGTAGAGGGCGAAAGGATCCATTGTAATATCCTGCTCCGAGGTGGAGCTGTTTGTCATTGTTTCACCTTTACCGGCGGCGTTTGTAATTTCCTGTGAAATTTCTGTAGTGGCAGAATAGCTGTCAAGTTCAGCCATCGTTTCGTTTGACTGCTGTAAAATGTCACCGGTATTCAATTCCTCCGCTTGAGCGGGCACGGCAATTACGCCAAGTGCTAAAACACCGGCACTGCTTCCTGTAATCCACTTTTTCATCATTATTCGTCCTTTCTTTACTTTCATGTATTCATCAAAAGCTTATGTGAAAAAATACTGGCTTCTGGTATTCTATGGTAATTTTACCTTATAAATGTCGGGAGTAAACGCTTTTTTTAAAATTTTATGTAAAAATGTGAGAAAAAAATCCCGCATATCCATGTTTCACGGAGACTGCGGGTTTTTAAAAACGAAGCTTAAGTGTGCCGGGCACGGGGAAAATACTTGCCTTTTCTATTACGGCGGCCACTCTTCACATGAAGCAGGATAAGGCCGGAAATAACTAAAAACAGCCCGATGGCCTTCATCCATCCGAATGATTCCTGAAAAAGCACAATGCCTGCTCCGGCTGTTAAAGCCGTGCCAAGTCCTGCCCAGATAGCGTAAGCGACAGACAGCGGGATCGATTTTAAAGCAAGGCTGAGAAAGAAAAAAGCACTAATGAATGCTATAAAAACAGTTAGAGAGGGAATAAGGTTGGTAAATCCTTCGGAGAGCTTTAAAGACGTAGAAGCAACGACCTCAAATAAAATGGCGGCCAATAATAGAAGAGCAGCACGCATAATTTGTCCCTTCCTTTCATCCTAAATTCATCATGAGAATACCGATTACCAGGCAAATAATGCCTCCGGCGTTCGTTTTGTTCATTTTTTCCCTGAAATAAAAAACTCCAATGCCGGTAGTCAATATGGTGCCAAGGCCGCTCCAGGTAGCGTAAACAACACCAAGAGGGAGAGTCTGAAGAACTAGAGCAAGCAGATAAAAAGCAATGCCCATACCCGCTGCAAACCCGAGAGAGGGAAGCAGCCGGGTAAAACCATACGAAAGCTTCAGCATGGAGGAGGCAAATACTTCGCAAACGACAGAGATAATAATGAGCGCATAAACCATTACAGCTCTCCTTCGCCGAGACGGTTCAAAAGATTTTGAAGCAGACGCTCAGCCTGTGAAAGAGGCATGGTGTTAATCTCAAAAATATGGGAGAACCAAATACCGTCACTTAACAGCCGGATCATGGAAGCATCATCAGCGTGAAAGGTGTCAGAAGCAAAAAGTGTCTTCCAGCGTTCGTTGTATTCCTTCCAAAGGTCGAGCACTTCTTTATGATCAGCAAGGGTGGCCAGCAGACTCGCATTTATTAAAAAATTACTGCCTGAACGAAGCTCTTCGAGTGTTGCTTCTGCATATGCTTTAATATAACTTCCCGCCACATGGCGTTTTTCTTCAATTAATTCATGAAAGCGTGCAAGCGCATAAGCGTTCATCTCATAAATGAGCTGTTCTTTATTAGGAAAATGATAAAGCAGGCCGCCTTTACTTACATCAGCTTCTTCCGCCACCGCATGGAGCGTAAGACGGTTAAACCCTTCCCTGCGGATAATACGGGCAGCAGCGTGCATAATATCTACTCGTTTGCTCATTGTTAATTCTCCTTATAGTTAACAGTCTGGACGGTATAGTAAGTAGTATAGCAAAGAAAAGGTGAAAAGGCGAAAAAGAAGCCCAGGTATCCCAAACCAGCGTAGAAACTACATCTTAAAAGGATCGAACCACGGGATACATTCGTGCACGGGGACTGAATGATGGGAGGGGGCCATGGTGTTAAGTCAGCTTTTTGTTAATTTAACTATTTTGGTGTCATTCCTTTTCTTTTATTATCAAGTATTCCGGGAGCACTCTTTTTCACAAATTACTACTACACCGGTGAGGTTGATGACTGGCGTGCTCTTTGGATTGCTCGGCATGGTTTTAATCGAGTTTGGCATCAAGGTTAATGAATACACGCTGATCGACCTTCGCCATATTCCAATTATGATCAGTGCTTTGTTTGGAGGATGGATGCCTGCAGTCACAGCTGCGGTTATTATTTCGTTTTCCCGTCTCGCATTTGGAGGGGGAGTAATCGTTTTGTACCCGCTCAGCATGATTATTTTCAGCACGGCGGTATCGGTTTTTATCGCCCGTGCGGTACGGGACCCGTGGCTTGCAGCATTCTATATGCTTCTCAGCTCCAATCTCTATTTTCTCGTTATCATGCTTTATCAGTTAAACACTGTCGCTCTTTATACAGAAGTAGCGCTCAGTTATTGGTTTGTTTCATTTGCTGGAGTATTCGCAGCTGTATATATGGTAAAGCGGCTGACTTATTCCAACCAGCTGCTTCACAAGTACCGTGCAGAATCCTTAAAGGATCCTCTTACGGGCCTTGATAATCCAAGGAGCTTCACTTATTCCTTAACAAAAAACCTGGAGCAGGCTTCGAAAACAAAGCAGGCAGTATCTCTACTCATTATTGACATCGATCATTTTAAAGATATTAACGATCAATACGGTCACACAGCCGGAGATGACATCCTAAGGCAGCTCGGCGCGGTGCTTCTCGAAATGGTCCGGCCTGAGGATTCTGTATATCGTAAAGGCGGGGAAGAATTTACAATCATATTGTTCGGCTGTTCCGGTTTTAGGGCAGCTGATATCGCTGAACGCATACGTCAGCAGGTGGAAAAATATCCTTTCATAACAGAGCACCGGACATTGAACATTACTGTGTCAACCGGAGTTTCTACTTTCCCTGATACTGCTGTGGAGGAGAGAGAGCTTTTTAAACAGGCGGATGAAGCTTTGTACCAGGCAAAAGATCAAGGCCGTAACCAGACATGTATGTATTCGAAAAAAGACCTTACAGAATAGGTCTTTTTTATTGTTATTGAATAATTAAGACTTTTTTATAAATATGTATTAAAAAAAGTGTTTTTAAAATAGCCTAATGAGTATAAAGTATTGATTATATATAATTAAAAAGAACTAGAGAGGTAATAGTAATGCAAACAATAAAAAACAATGACCAGGTTTTAGAAGCGTCCCAGGTATTGCGCGCGCTTGAGCAATCGCTTGCTTTAATCGAATTTGACCTCAATGGAAGAGTTCTGTGGGCGAACCGCCATTTTGCTGCTGCAATGGAATACCATGAAGAAGATATGGCTGGTATGCACCACCGGCAGTTTTGTACCCCGGATTTTGCCTCAAGCCGGGATTACGAAAAATTTTGGCAGGATCTGCGCGCGGGAAAATCTTTTCAGGATAAAATCCAGCGGATGACGAGAAGCGGCAAGCTGGTAAGGCTTGAAGCTACGTACATGCCCGTATTTGATGATAGGGGGAAAGTACATGCCATATTGAAGGCAGCGACAGACATTACACTTCGGGAGAATGAGATGACAAAAGTTTCGAATTCCGTACAAAGTATGTCTGAGGAGCTGTTGAAAAGAGCGGAGGACGGGATGATAAAAAGCCGTGATATCACCGAAAGCTCTCATTAGGTGGTGGAAGAAGCAAATAACAACCTGGATATTCTCGCATCATTGGAACAGCAGGCAGATTCTATACGCGGCATCGTAAAAACGATTCGTGAGATAGCAGACCAGACGAATTTGTTAGCTTTAAATGCGGCCATTGAAGCAGCACGGGCCGGGGAACATGGCCGGGGGTTTACAGTGGTGGCAGATGAAGTACGGAAACTGGCGACGAGGGCCCATTCCTCTATCCAGGAGGTAAACGGGCACGTCGAGGGCATCACCGGGGAAGTAAGTAAAATAAGCGAAGGCACGCTCCGTTCCCAGAAGGGGATGGAAAACAGCCAGGAGCACATCAAACAGGCTGTGGAAGAATTTGAACACATTGGCACAGCAGCGAGGAGCCTGGAAGAACGGGCAAAACAATTTCAGAATATTTTGTAAAAAGCAGCGAGCTTATGCCCCCTGTTTTTTGTTCGAAAAATGCATAATGAAACTTTAGGCTCGATTCAAAAGATTCAGGCGTGTCTGGTGTCGTGATATAATAAATACATTTCCAATTAATTGTATAAAACATTGTCATAAAGGAGAGAGCATACATGGCGGCACGTCCTGAATTACTTATGCGTCTTCGAATTGAAAAACCCATTATTCAAGCCGGGATGGCAGGCGGGATCACTACCCCGGAGTTAGTAGCAGAAGTCACAAAAGCTGGCGGACTTGGAACTATAGGAGCCGGGTATATGCACGCGGAGAATCTTCGTTCTGCCATCCAACGTGTTAAAAAGCAGACAGAGGGTGCGTTTGCGGTGAACGTTTTTGTGCCGGAAACCCCGGAAGTGGTTCCTGGAGATGTGCAGAAAGCCAATGAAAAGCTCTCCCTGATTCATAAAAAGTTAAATTTAGACTCTGCACCAGTGCCCGAAAAGCTGCCCTCTTTTTTTGAAGAACAGCTCGAAGTTGTTATAGAAGAAAAAATTGAAATCTGCAGCTTTACCTTTGGGCTTCCTTCTCCTGAACAAATGAAGCGGCTGAAAGCCCACGGCGTCTTTTTGATCGGCACCGCCACCTCCGTGGAGGAAGCTGCCCGGAATGAGCAGGCAGGAATGGACGCAGTGGTGGCCCAGGGAAGTGAAGCAGGCGGACATCGGGGTACCTTTGCAGAATCGTTTGAGAAAGCGATGGTAGGAACCATGGCCCTGGTACCGCAGGTCGTAGATAAAGTCGATATTCCAGTTATTGCAGCTGGGGGGATTATGGATGGTCGTGGTGTTCTGGCTGCGCATGCTCTGGGCGCGGAAGCCGTGCAGATGGGCACTGCGTTTTTAACAAGCAGGGAAAGCGGTGCCCCGCCCGCCCACCAGCAGGCTGTATTAACGAGTAAAGAAACTGACACTGCCATTACTACTATATTCAGCGGCAAGCCGGCCAGGGGAATAACGAATAAAATGATGGCGTGGATGGAAGCGTTTGATCACAAATGGCCACCGTATCCAGTCCAGAACATGCTTACCCAGCCAATTCGCCGGGAAGCGGCCAGGCAAAACGAGTCTGCATTTATGTCTCTGTGGAGCGGCCAAGGAACACGCCTTAGTGTACAGGAGCCGGCAGCTGCCATGATTAAGCGTCTTATGGAAGAGGCGGAAGAAGCCTGGGAAAGTCTCTAGAAGGACTCTCTGCGCTCTGTTTGTTAAAATAAAATTATCATTAGAATAAAGGAGCAGAACAGATGGCATTATCGAAGGAATATAATGAGAAGCTGGCTGATGAAAAAGAAGGACTAACGTACCGCGACCCGATTGGTGAATTAATCCGGGAGCACGAAAAAAAAGGCGGTTTTGACAACCTGCAGGGACGTGGGAAGCCGCTTTCGAAAGAATATCTGCAGAGCGACACCTTTGATACGCTTTTAAAGCGAAATGGATTTGTGCCTTCGTGGGTTCGGCTTCAGCGGGAAATACGGGAAGAGCTCGAGAAAGTATTGAACCAGCAGTTGTATAAAAAGGCCTCTGAACACCGTATAAAAAAAGAAATCAGCAAAATAAATAAAAAAATTCGTCGTTATAACCAGCTTTGCCCAACGCCGGGTCTGCAGCGCTGTTTAATAGAAATAGACAGTATCCAGGACCAATATGAGAATTGGCGTTAGGCTGGCCTGGAAACCATGTGATAGTTTCGCGTGCAACCTCGGAGATGTTTATAATATTTTTCGTTTGGAGTCATTGCAGGGATAAAAGCTTTTTACTATTTTAAATATTTAAACATCCTGTAGTGCCTCCTGAGAATAAGAGAATGAAGGTTACTATCATATTCGAGAGGGTAAAACGGGAAGGAGTTCTTTAATATTAAAAGTTCGAAGCTGTGATTTGTAAATAGATGGAAGGAGTCAATGCTTTATTACTGCTACTTTATCAATCGTTGCATTTATACTTTCTGCTGCAGTCTCAGTGTTTTCAGCTGTGAAATTGTCAGGCTATGCAGATATTATCAGCAGAAATACGAAAATTGGCGGTCTGCTTGCGGGTACTATCCTTCTGGCCGTTGCAACGTCTCTTCCTGAATTAACCGCGACGATCTCGGCTAGTGTGATTGGCAACGCCGATATCGCAGTAGGGAACGGACTTGGAAGTATTATTTTTAATATTTTCTTTTTGTTTTTACTGGATATTTACTTTCGAAACAAACGGTTATTTCTTAAAGTATCAGATGATCATCTTTATACAGCCATCATTGCGCTTTTGCTCTGCGTAGTGACGGCCGGCGGCCTAATACTTCACTACCCGCTTTCCTATTTTGGCGTAAGTGTTATCAGCTTACTGGTAGTTATTATTTACCTCGGCGGCATGTTTTATATATCCCAAAAGCAGAACGATACTGCTGAAGAGGAAAAAACAGCTTCGCCGGATCAAAATGTAAACATCCGGCGAACTATTATTAAATTTATCACGTTTGCTGTGATTATTTTTATTTCCGGAAGCACTCTGTCTATATTCGGAGACATTATGTCGACTACTACGGGAATAAGCGCTACAGCGGTCGGCAGTATTCTGGTCGCAACTGCCTCTTCCCTGCCGGATGCTGTTAGCGTATTTGTAGCGCTGAGGCTTGCCAATGTGAATATGGCGATTGGTACGATTCTTGGAAGCAATATTTTCAACGTACTCGTAACAGCGATCGGAGACGCCTTTTACCGCGGCGGGAGTATTTGGGTGGATACGAGCAACCAGACCACGGTGGTGGCTGTAGCCGGGTTCGTACTCACGGGGCTCGTAATGATCATTGTGAAAAGGGACCGGACCAGAAATGCGTTTACCTACATGCTCCCTTCGCTAGTGGTAGTGACTGGCTATATGATTATGATTGCTTCTATTTTATTTTATAACGAGAGTGCGTAAGGGGATGTCCCAAAAATCGAATGATAGCTCTTTTAAACGGAAGCTGGAGATGGTTCTCCGGCTTCTTTTTTCGTGGTTTCCGCTTTTTTTCGTAGATTGTGAGCGACGGCTAACAATCCAAATTCCGTGGTCACCTTGGCGGTGCCCCGGAGGGCAAACCGGCGAAAGCGGCGGTTCGCTTTCAAGTGCCCAAAAACACTTTCGGCTTCGATCTTGCGCCGGGCATAGGTGGATGCTCCTTGATCACTCGTTAACGCCCGGCGGGCGATCGCCTTGCCCTCTTCATATACCGGGTTGATGCGAACCTGCCGGTTGCCCTCTGCGGTGGTGCATTGGGGTTTCAACGGACAGTCCGTGCAGTCTTCACTTTCATACCGTTTGAGATCCCGCTGGTATCCATAGCGGTCGGTACGCCGCTCATAGGCTTGAAACCGCACTTTTCGGTGATTCGGGCACCAGTACAGGTCGTCCTGTTCGTCATAGGTCCAGTTCTGCACCGGATGAATGGCCCGCTGAAAGGCACGGGTCCGCTCCTGGCGCATGCGGGGATACGGAATCAAAAACGGAAGGCCTTCCTCGATCAGGGTGAGGTAGTTGGGTTCACTGCCATACCCGGCATCGGCAATGATTTGACCCGGAAACGGCAGGGGTCGCTCGTCCAGCATCGTTAGATGCGGATACAAACACCGGGTATCCGTCGGGTTGGGGTGCACCGTATAGCCAACAATGTACTGGTTTTCCGTGCCGATCTGGATATTGTACCCCGGTTTCAGTTGGCCGTTACCCATGTGGTCGTCTTTCATCCGCATAAAAGTGGCATCCGGATCGGTTTTCGAAAAGCTGTTCCGCCCGTCGAAGGTCGCCAGGTACCGCTCATATTTGACCAGACGCGGCAGATAATCCCGTTCGATCTGGCGATGCCGCTTCCGCCACCACTGAAACGCGGATTTGGCTTCCCGGCGCTCGCCGGGAGATGACGCATCGGTCTTACGCTGTTCGGCCTCCTGCTGGTGCCCGGCCATCTGGACCGCCACCGTCCGAAGGGTGTCAGCGTCGATCCGTTCCTGCCCGTCGGGCAGGGACAGGAATGGCGTCAGCTCCTGCCAGAGCGCAGTTAATTGCTCCTGCAGCCGCTGTTCATACCGGACGGTGGATTTGCGCCATACAAACGTATACCGGTTGGCCTCCGCCTCGATCTTGGTGCCGTCCAGAAAATAATGCTCCCCGGTAATCAACTGCTCATCGAGCAGTTCCTGGACCACATGATGGAACAGCGGAGCGATGCACCCCTGCATCTGTTCGGAGCGAAATCGGTTAATGGTTCGGAAGTTGGGCGTTCGACCCCCGGCCAGCCACGCCATGCGGAGGTTTTCCTGCAGGGCCTGTTCGATCACCCGGGCCGAATACCACTCCCGGGCATAGGCATAGATGACAATTTTGGTCATGGTTGGAGGCGGATAAGCCGGCCGTCCCACCGAAGAAGCCTGGGGACCCCAAAACCGCTCGGACAGCCGATCAATGGTGTCGTTGACGATCCGCACCAGATCCCCTTCGGGGATCATGGGTTCCAGGCTCGTTGGTATCGGAAAGCGCTGTGTGTTATCATCGGTAAACATAAGAAATCATCCTTGTCGTATGGAGGTTGTGGTGACTTAACCATATCATCGAAGGATGATTTCTTTCTTTATTTGCGCACAGAAAAAGGGGCTGTCCTATTTTTGGGACAGCCCCTTTTTATGCTGGAGAAGTATAGACAGGCACATTAATTGCGCGTGCAACTAATTATTAATGCGCTGGCCAAAGGAAAACAGTGCAAAGCTTTATGTATTTTGGGCAGTTTTTGTCTCCGCTTGTGCTGAATGCTATCGGTCGTTTGGCGGGTAGACCGCTCGGCCCCAATCAATTTATTTATGCCTTTTCAGGAATCACAGCGGTCGCAGCAGCGTTTGTTTTTCTGTTTAAAGCTTTCCAGGGCCGTACAGTTTCGGAGGAGAAGAGATAGCATAACAATTTATTCTGTTGGCAAATGGGCTGCCATTATTCAGCGTTTTACTCACCAGTATATCGATAAACGGTTCAATCATTTTGGTTTAGGGAATACAGAAGGGCTTGTACTTTTAACGCTGTATGAACAGGGAAATGTATCGCAGGAGTATATCACAAGGCAGATAGTGATGGACAAAGCCACCGTCACGCGCGCAATAAAAAGACTTGAAAAAAAGGTATCTTTACCGAAAAGACAGCGTTTCAGATCGGAGAGAAAAGACCCTTTTTCTTACTGGTGCGGCCTGGAGAATAGAAAAAGAAGTCGTGGAAACAATGCAGGAATGGACAGAAATTATGACAAAAGAGTTTACAAAGGAAGAAAAAGAAAGACTTCTGAGGCTTATGGGAAAAGCAGCGGAGAACGCCTGAACCGAAGTCGGCGGCAGGTAGAGTATTTGTGACTGCAGATAGCTCATGGTAGCATAAAGATATATACTTCGTTCAATCTTATGATCTTCCCCGGCGCTAATCTGCCCTTCATCGTTTTTATCTTATTAAATTCCAACTGTGTGTATTTCATATACAGGAGGTGTATAGTTACTTGCGAAGAGAAACCAAATTTTTATTTTCTTTTATGCCTTTCACTACTTATGACAAAGAAAAAAGCCGTTTGAAGGAGCAGCGTCAAAAAGGATGGCAGGTCCAGGACTGCTCTCTGCTCGGGTATTCGTTGTCAGAAGTAAGAGAAGAAGAAAAGGAATACCAGTTCATTATGTCGAAAGACTATCAGGGACTGCGAAAAATTTCTGAAGATGAGTGGACGCTTCTTTGCTCTTCTCCAGTTCTTCACATATTCGAAGGGGAAAAAGACGCTTCTTCCTTTCAGGACCATTGGACGCTTTACTTTTTAGAGGAATACCGGAAAAAGTGCCGACGGTGGGGGATTATGGCTGCCATCAGTGTTCTTTTGTTTATAATCTTTTTACTCCTGGTAATAACTGATTTGAACCTGCCGGGCATGGCGGTGAATTTTGCCTTTTTTATGCTTTCACTGTTCACGGGGATAGTAGCCTTTACAGTGGTCCGGTGGCTCCGGACGCTTACCATCATCAGTCAGGCCAAACAGATTATCAGTATCCGCCCAGAATAAATATTTTATCCTGCACATGAAAGGACGACCTTCATGGAAGAAGAGCTTCGCTATTTAAACGAAGAGGACAGGGAAAGACTGGAAGAAATTCAATCATTGCTTGAAGGAAATATTTCATATGAAGACCAGAAGAAGCTCGTAACAGAACTGGCGATACTGCGTGAAAGAAATGAGCTTAGAAAAAGATCCCGGCCGGAATAGGCACGGGATCTTGCTGTGTTTATTTCTCCGGTTTAATGCATACAGCGACGCCAAAAGGATAGTGGACACCCGGACGAGCGGACCGTTCGAAAGCGACGCCCTGCTGGTAATAAAGCTGCAACTCCTGCCAGGGCCAGGCTTTATCGGTTAAAAGTTCTTTCCATTCCTCCAGGGTTAACTGGTGGTAGTGAAAAGGAGAATTGCTGGGTCTGTCTCTTCCCCGGCCGAATGGCGTAGAAACGACGAGCGTACCTCCAGGCCGGAGCAGGGCATACATGCGTTTCATAAAGGTATGGTCATCAGGCACGTGTTCAATGGTTTCGAAAGAAACAATGGTGTCAAATGTACCTATTCGTGCTGGAAGATTTTCGTCAAGTGCATCTCCGGTCTGAAAGGAAAGCTGGGGATGATAATAGTGTTTTTGGGCAAATGTGATTGCCTCAGCATCAATATCGACGCCGAGAACATGACCCACTTCGCGTTTTTTTCCTTTCGCCGTCATTTGGGCTCCGTAGCCGACCCCGCAGGCAATATCGAGCAAACGCCCCCTGGCATAAGGCATGGCAAAATAATAACGGGCCATATGTTCGAGCAGCATACCATTGGTCGGTTTCATTTTTGAAGGGATGATTCGTTCTCCTGTGTCTTCTAACACGCTCAGTCACCGCTATCTGTATAGTCTTATTCTTTTATCATATAGAAAGAAAGAAGGGGATTGCAAGGATCGAAAACATTTTAAAGGCTAACGGCTGTGCGTGGGCTGTTGTATTTATACATATGTTTGACAAATTCAGCAGTGGCGTTTATATTTTTTATATACCCCTTAGGGTAATGAAAAGATAAATGACAGACATATAAATAATCTATTTGAAAGGAGGAAGTTTTGATGGAATACAATGATCAGATGAAAAACCGGGTAAAACGGGTGGAAGGCCAGGTCCGGGGCATTCTGCGCATGATGGAAGAAGAAAAGGATTGCAAGGAGCTCGTTTCCCAGATGAATGCTGCGCGCACAGCGCTTGACCGCACGATTGGCCTTGTAGTAAGCACAAATCTGGAAGAATGCGTTCGTGAGCAGATAGAGAAAGGAGAAGACAGCGAAGAGCTGATTCAGGAAGCTGTCAATCTATTGGTTAAAAGCAGGTAAATATATTTATATAATGTGTATGTAGGGAAAGTAAAGGCTAAGCCATAAAAATAGACCGGCAAAGAAAAGACCGGCAGCTAGCAAAAAATAAAACAGCCTGTTTAATTGCAACAACCCGCGCAGCCGTGCTCTTCATAGAAGAGCGCGGTTTTTTAGTATGGCATACGTTCCTGATCTTCGTGAACACTTGTTTTTGCCAAAGGTTGTTTTTTGACGTTTTAATATTTCAGCCATAGTGCAAAAAATCAACTGCTCAGCTGAGAGTAGTTGATTTTCTACACACAGCTGTTTCACGTGGAACACTATCCCTGCCTTAGGATAAAATTGTGACGTTTTAAAACTGTCGGCGGGGAAGCCTTTGAAACCGAAATGTAATGACAAGCCTCGTTTATTAAGTATTGCAAATGGACGGAGACATTATAAAATTCACCGTATGATAAAAGGATAAAAAGGGTATAGATTTTAGAGCAACAGGCACAGGTTAACTAAAATCTAATAAAGGTGGCTTCATAATGCAGAGAGAGGACCAGGAAGTAGTATTTATTTCCGACAAGATTCATGCAATTATTCTTTTTTTGGATCTTAGATTGTCAATTTAAGCGCAACACTTCTTCATGAAACACATTTTCCGTGGTCTTCCCATGTAAACAATTTCTGGGGCGCCGATGAATCAGTCCGGTGACGTAGTCCACTTCCTGCCGGCTGAGGCGGGCTAAATCCATACCCTTCGGGAAAAATTCCCGCAGAAGGCCGTTGGCATTTTCATTGGTTCCCCGCTGCCAGGCGGCATAGGGGTCGGCGAAATAGACGGGCACGCCCCGGGCTTCGAGGGCGGGAAAACAGGCGAATTCTTTGCCCCGATCCACCGTTATGCTTTCAAAGACACCACGGGGATACTGGTCCATCAGCGTTTCCACGGCAGTGGCTACGGTCCCGGACCGCCGGTCCGGCATGGGAGCAGCTAACAGGTACCGGCTTTTGCGTTCGGTGAGCGTCACCAGGCAGCCCTTGCTTTTTCCACGGGAGGAAACAATGGTATCCATTTCCCAGTGGCCAAAGGTTTGCCGGGTCTCGACCGCGGCGGGGCGTTCCTCGATACGCCGGCCGACCGTGAAACGGCCACGGGTTTCCCGTACCTTCTTCCGTTTGCCTTTCTGGCGGAGGCAGCGCAGGTCTCCCTTCGCCAATAACCCCTGATACAGCCATCGATAGATCGTCCCGCATCCCACCGTAACCTCCGGGGCGTACCGGGCGATTTGTTCGGGCGACCAGGTGGCATGGAGATGATGAGTAATGGCTTGAAGCAGCTCGGGCGTCGCTTTGCCTCTTCGCCCACAGGCTTTCCGCCGTTGATGATAAGCTTCCTGCGCCTGAGCGGCCTGATAGGTATCGGAGGATGCCTGGCGCCGGCGTTCCCGGGAGATAGTCGATGGATGTCGGCCCAGAAAAGCCGCAATTCGCCGGATGGACCAGTGAAGGCTCGTCAGAGCCTCTAGTTGTCCGCGTTCGATCATGGTAAGATGAGAGTAGCTCATGGTATCCCTCCGTGTGAGTGTTTGGTGGTACTTTCATTTTACCCAGGGATACCATGGGTGTTTTTTATTTTTTACGTGTTGCGCTTAATATTACAATTCAAGGGATGATATAATTATCCAGGAAAAGCACCATATGAAAGACATTGAGCAAATGCAGCCTGAAACGATGAAATCGCAGAGACACAAATCAGAAATCATTCTGAACATTATGGAACGTTCGGCAGAGCTACTCCGGGGAAGGTTTCCGGACTGTTGCGAAGCAGGATCACAGGTGACTTACACTGTGAAAGACCTGGAAAAAGCCAGGGAGGATTTGAAAAACATTCATAATGACACATTTAAAGAATATGGCATTATTAAATCAAACTATGAGCCGGGCCAGGCCAATGAAGATTCCTTTATTACAAAAACGGTGGTAGGCCTGGTTAATTATAATGTCCACTTATTTGAAACAAAGTTTTTGGACTATATGGAACCGCACGCTCTATAGGTGAAAAGTAAGAGTTTAACGGCAGCCGGTTTAAATAAAGCCAGAATTGTTTATTAACAATAGCAGTAAGCAGCAAAAGGAGGCTTTTATGAAACCATTTGTTAGAGAATATACCAATGATGAAGCACTGCAGCAGGACGTTCAGCGTCTGGCTGAAAAGGGTATCGATAAAAAGAACGTGTACGTTATGACCCATGATAACGATCGTACCGGACGTATCGCAGAAAATGCGAATGCCAATACCGTCGGAATGAAAGAAGAAGGATTAAAAAACGCAGTAGGAAATATGTTCAGCAAAAAAGGTGATGAGCTTCGCAACAAATTACAGGAAATTGGTTTATCACAGGAAGAAGCCCACGAATATGAGGATGAACTCGATGAGGGGAAAATTCTTCTTATCGTGACAGATACCGAAGGCGTCAACACGATTATTTAATAGCAATAAACGAAGTCGCTTCCTGTACCAGGGGCGGCTTTCCGTTTATAAATTGACAAGCTTCCATTTCAAGGAATAGAATAATGTTAGATTTTCCTTAGGGAAACTTTTTTTAATAGAGCAAAAAGGAGATTGTATTATGGAATGGTTTGCGGAGCTGCATCCTACACTACAGGCATTAATCGGCTCTTTGTTTACTTGGGGCATGACCGCGGCGGGGGCTGCAGTAGTGTTTTTTACGAATAGAAATAACCAGAAGCTGATGGACAGCTTGCTGGCATTTGCCGGAGGGGTTATGATTGCTGCAAGTTTCTGGTCGCTGCTTTCTCCAGGCATTGATATGGCAGAAGAGCAGGGACAGATACCTTTTTTACCGGCTGTTGTTGGTTTTTTGCTTGGCGGCGTGTTTCTTCTTTTGTTGGATAGAGTCATCCCGATGATGAACGAGGGTACGTATTTTACAGAGATAAAAGATAAGTACGCCAAGCACCGGACGACAATGCTTGTTTTTTCGATTACGCTGCACAACATTCCTGAAGGTTTGGCTGTAGGTGTTGCGTTCGGGGCACTGGCCTCAGAATTCAGCAGCTCAACGCTTGCGGGAGCCGTAGCTCTTGCTCTTGGCATCGGTATTCAGAACTTTCCGGAAGGCACTGCAGTCTCGATGCCGCTGCGGCGGGACGGAGTATCGAAAAAGAAAAGCTTCTTTTATGGACAGCTGTCTGGTTTTGTGGAACCGGTGGCTGCAGTGATTGGTGCTGCTGCTGTAATCATAATTCAGCCGCTGCTGCCATTTGCTCTCAGTTTTGCAGCGGGTGCAATGATATTTGTCGTGGCGAAGGAAGTTATTCCGGGTTCGCAGGAAAAGGGGAACATACGGCTGGCTACTTTCAGCCTGATGATCGGGTTCAGCGTTATGATGGTGCTGGATGTAGCTTTAGGATAGCACAGAGCACAGGGGCGCTCTGTGCTTTTTTATTTGTACTTAAAGACGTGGGAAGTCTTTGCACAATCGCTGGGGCTGAGCGATAATAAATACATATTTAGTAAGCGGTCTCAATAACGGAGGAAAGATTGAAGATTACGAGGGAAAGGGACCGGATTGTACAAAACCTGCTCTTTTTCTCCCTGCTGGAAAGAAAGTACTGAATGCGGTGTTAATAAAGCAAAGAGGTTATTTTCCAGTTGAAGCTGCCGTTAGAAAAAGGGGGCAAACATGAAAATATTAGTAATTGACGACGACTACGATATCGGCACGTTTTTCCGTTACCTGCTTGTAGAGCAGGGCCATCATATTGACCTTGCCCATGATGGAAAAGAATACGAACGCCTGCGCGGCCAGAACCATTTGTATGAACTGGCATTTATCGACTTAAAGCTGCCTGACACGAATGGATTGAAGCTGCTCGCAGACCTGAAACAGACTCAGCCTTCCTGCCGTTGCATTGTCATGACGGATTACAGTACGATTGACACAGCTGTAGAAGCGGTCAAGCTTGGAGCCGAGGACTATATTGAAAAACCGTTTGAAGACATCAGCATTATTGAAGAAAAATTACAGCAGCCGAAGCAGAACCTTGAAGCCGATGACCAAATTGAACAGGCGGCCGCACAAAGTGGTATGATAATGGGAACAAGTGAAGCAATGCAGAAGGTCATCCAGCTGGCTGCGCGCTTTGCGCAGAAGCCACTGACGATCCTAATCGATGGGGAAACGGGGACTGGAAAAGAGGTGGCTGCTCGCTTCATTCATGAGCTTTCCGGTCTCAAGGAGCGCCCGTTTCTTGGGGTGAACCTCGGCGCCCTGCCAGAGCAGATACTTGAAAGTGAGCTATTCGGTCATGAAGCAGGAGCGTTTACTGGAGCGCAAAAAATGAGGAAGGGGTATTTTGAAATGGCTTCAGAGGGTACGCTTTTACTCGATGAAATTGGCGAAGCATCCTTATCAACCCAGGTGAAGCTGCTGCGGGTGCTTGAATCGAAAGAATTTTACCGGGTAGGCGGGGAGCGTCCGATCAAAACCCAAGCCCGCATTATCGCTGCTACAAACCAGGATTTACACCTTGCTGCATTAGCTGAAAACTTTCGTGAGGATCTGCTGTACCGGCTTGATGTCGTGCGTCTGACAATGCCCCCGTTGCGGGAGCGTAAGGAAGATATCCCCGAGATTAGCCGTTTGATCCTTCATAAGGAAATTTCAGAAGATGCAGTCCTTAGTGAAAAAGCTTTGGAAACGCTGCAGGCTCACTGCTGGCCGGGTAATATTCGTGAGCTGACAAACGTATTAGTGAGAGCGGCTGCGGAGGCAGACGGAAAAATTGAGCGCCGGCATATAAATATGAGGGCCCCGGTCAGGAGGACTGCTGCACAGAATCATATTGTATCCAGGGAATGGCTCAAGGAGAAAAAGCAGGAGCTTGAAGAGGAAAACTATTTATCGCTTGAAAGCATTATCGAAAATATACGAAATGAAGAAAAGAGAAGTGTTCAGGATATTATCGACCATGCTTTAATGATTACGCGTGGAAATCGCCGGGAGGCTGCGGAGATACTCGGGGTAAATACACGAAAGTTGCGCTACTGGCTGAATGAATAACTGTGGCAGCATAATGGGCAAAACCCGGCGGGAAGAGGAGCCCGCCCGGGTTAAGCCGTGTGTAAGTGTTTCATAAATCTGTCAGGTACTCAGTCCTGAATTTTGAGTACAATTCTGCCGTTGATGTCGCCTTTTTCCATTGAATCAAATACATTGTTAATGTCATCCAGTTCCTTTGTTTCAATAATCGGACGGATCTTGCCGTTGGCTGCTAGTTGAAGGCATTCCTGCAGATCTTTGCGTGTGCCGACGATGGAGCCCTTCACATTTACCGCGTTTAACACCGTATCGAAAATTGGGATGGGAAGCTCTCCCATAGGGAGACCTACAATAACTAAATTTCCGCCCCTTTTGACCGTAGAGTAAGCCTGTTCAAACGCTTTGGGGCTGACAGCTGTGCTGATAGCCGCTTCCACTCCGTTTAATTTTTCCATCAACACTTTTCCCGGATTTTCGTTCATGCTGTTAATAGTCATATCTGCGCCCATTTCCTTCGCGAGCTCCAGTTTGTCATCGCGAATGTCGACAGCGACGACGTTTAAAGCCATAGCTTTTGCGTACTGTACAGCTACGTGCCCGAGGCCGCCGATGCCAAAAATAGCAACCCAGCTGCCTGGCTTGGCTTCAGAGACTTTGAGCGCCTTATAGGTTGTAACACCAGCACAAAAGAGCGGGGCTACTGTATCAAAATCCAGGCTGTCCGGAATTTTTGTTACATAGTGGGCCGGCGCTTTGCAGTATTCCGCATATGCACCGTCCACGGAATAGCCGGCGTTCAACTGCTGCTGGCACAGGGTTTCTCTTCCGGACAGGCAGAATTCACATTCACCGCATGCAGAGTAGAGCCATGGAATGCCGACGCGGTCTCCGGCTTTGATGGATTTGACTCCTTCCGCGACTTTTTCTACAGTACCTACACCTTCGTGGCCCGGCACAAGGGGAAGCTTCGGTTTAACCGGCCAGTCCCCGTGAGCCGCGTGCAAATCGGTATGGCAGACCCCGCAGGAATGAATTTTGACAAGCACTTCCCCGTAATCAAGCTCGGGTACTGGGATATCTTTGATTTCCAGCTTTTGATGAAATTCATTAACTACTGCTGCTTTCATGAGTGGACCCCTCCTTGTAATTTTGCAGGATGCATCCTAAATATATGCAAGGAGCGTGCCAACAATGTAGGCGCTACAAAAGGTGCCTGGAATGGTAGCGGGGTAAGGAGAGTTAAATAAGCAAGCCGAAATTTCGGCCCGATCGGACAAAAATTAGCGTTGAAATGAAAAAAAGCAGTTCTGCTTTAAAAGCAGAACTGCTTGATGGCGTTTAATTATTCAGCTTCCGGAAGTCCGGCCATCACGAGCTGTGTTTCGCCGTCTTCGTTCTCCTGCGTGTCGAGTGTAACGTCCTGCATCAAGTCAGTAACCCGGTTGTCGACTGCTACTTTAATGCCGTTTGCTTCTACCACCTGGTCGTTTTCCTGCGGATCCTGAAGCACAAGGCCGATTTGAGAGGAATCTTCCATCTCTTCGACTGCTACGCGAAGGTGATCCATGTTGTTTTCTTCCATAAGTGGTTCTAGTACTGCTTTAGCACCGTTTGTAATTTCCAAGGGTGAGCCTCCTTTGTTTTTAAACCTGTATAGAATATAGCTATACCTTTTTTCTGGTTCTGCAAACTGCTGAATACATCCCCTGCTCTCCGCAAAGCATGAAATGTGCGGAGCCGGGCGCTGGATCTTTATTATTTGCAACTCTGCCAAGGGTAACAACAAAACCGCTGTTATTCAAATAATTCATACAGGAAACATGGCGGATGCCCCTATTTCGAACATAGAACACGTTATATTTCCCAGGAAATAGTCGATCGTTTTCCGCTCAGTTTCCAATGACTAAAAGCCATACGTATAGGCCGGCAAGAGTAATAAACAGCGTGGGAATGGTCAAAATGATACCGACTTTAAAGTAATAAGCCCAGGAAATATGAAAGCCGAACTGTCGCAGCACATGAAGCCACAGCAGAGTAGCGAGTGACCCGATTGGTGTTATCTTTGGCCCTAGGTCGCTGCCGATCACATTGGCGTAAATAAGGCCTTCGCGTACCGTGCCGGACACAGCTGTTTCTGAAATAGCCAGAGCGTCAATCATCACTGTCGGCATGTTATTCATGATAGAGGACAAGAGAGCGGCAATAAAGCCCATCGAAAGTGTTCCGACAAATAATCCCTGATCAGCAGCAGCCTGTGTCACGACCGCTAGCTGCTCGGTAAGCCCGGCGTTTTGGAGGCCGTAAACGACGACGTACATCCCTACTGAAAAGAAAACAATATCCCAGGGAGCTCCTTTTAATACTTTGCCCGTTTCAACGGCTGGACTGCGGCGGGCCATCAACAGGAAGAATAACGCCACGACACCGGCAATAACAGAAACGGGGACCGCTGCAAACTCGCTGACGAAGTATCCGGTGAGAAGGACCGCGAGCACCACCCAGGAAAGCCGGAACATTTTGACGTCCCGAATCGCGTCCTTTGGATTTTTGACTTTCTTGACGTCATACCGTCCGGGAAGATCTTTTCGGAAAAAAAGGTACAAAACAAGAAGGCTTGCCCCGATAGAGAAGAAATTCGGGATAATCATCCGGGTAGCATATTCAATAAAGCCGATACCGAAAAAGTCGGCGGAAACAATATTGACGAGGTTGCTGATAATCAGCGGCAGGGAAGCGGTATCGGCGATAAAGCCGCTGGCCATGACAAACGGAAGAATCATACGTTCTTTGAACTCGAGCGCTCTGACCATCGCCAGCACGATCGGCGTTAGTATCAGGGCGGCTCCGTCGTTGGCGAAAAGTGCTGCCACAACAGCTCCAAGCAGAATTATGTAAATAAACATCCGCAGGCCGCTGCCTCCGGCGATTTTAGCCATATGCAGAGCGGCCCATTCAAAAAAGCCTATCCTGTCCAAAATCAGGCTGATAATGATAATAGCAACAAAGGCGAGGGTAGCGTTCCATACGATTCCGATGACGGTTTCAACGTCACCGAAGCTCACTACCCCTGCGATGAGAGCGACAATTGCGCCTCCACAGGCTGACCAGCCAATATTTAAGTTTTTCGGCTGCCAAATAACTAATACAAGTGTGATAAGAAAGATAATGATTGCGAATAGGGTGTCCATAAGTACCTCCAGGCGGGGCCGAAAACGATGCGGCTTCCGTTTATTGATTTTATTATATAAGCATATGCTAATATAAATAAACCGAGAAGTCAAAACACGCCTCTAATCTTTTAAAAAAAGTATGATTGCTAGAGTAAAAGAGTAGAAAAAATGTATAATGAGGCTAGAAGGTGATCGTAAAGGCGGTGAAGTTTATGACGGGGGAACAGATGAACGTAACAGTAATCTGCGGGAGTCTGCGGAAGGAATCCTATAATCGAAAGCTGTTGGATTTGATGAAAGCAGAGTTTCCGGAGCATTGGGAAGTTGAGGAAGCATTTTTGCATCATATTCCGCTCTATCATGCCGAGGTAGAAGAAGTGGGGACCCCTGAAGCCGTAGTAAAGCTCAAGCTTGCAATGATGCGTGCCGATGGAGTCATTATCGTGACCCCGGAATACAACAATGGGATGCCGGGGGTGGTAAAAAATGCCCTGGACTGGGCGTCGAGTCCACCTGCCCATTCTGCTCTGACCCACCGTGCTTTTGCGCTTGCCGGAGCAACTCCCGGCAGTGGCGGCACGGCGTTATCGCAGTACCAGGTCCGGCAGACACTTACAGCAGCCGAGGCCTATGTGATGCCCGGGCCGAAAATGCTGGTGGCAGGAGTGGCAAAAAAAACGAACAAAGATTCAGGTATGCTTGAAGATGAAAAAATAACGCGGCACGTACGAAAATTCGTGGAGGCGTTTGACAGCTGGATGCGCCGTTTTGACGGCTGACAGAAAAGGCACAGGAGGAATGGCAAATGAGAATCAGAGAACATGACCTGCCTGGAGTAGGAAAACGAGTATCGTTTGAAAACCGGGACGGTATCACTACGGTCATGATTGTACACCACAGCGGTAAAAGAGAAATTTATTTCGTTGAAGACGAAGACGATGACGAGGCGCTGTTTTCCACTATATTCACATCCGATGAAGCAAAGGAACTGGGTGCCCGCCTGCTAGGCGTTCACGATGAACCGGTGGATGAAGAAAGCTTTGAGCGCTTCCGTTTATTGAGAAAGAAAATGTTAGTTGACTGGATTAAAGTGAAAAAAGGCTCCCAGATGGATACACGCTCGGTGGAAGAAGCCCAGACTTCAATACCGGAGGGAGTTTCTATTGTTGGCATCATGAGAGATAAAGATATTCTTCCGAAGCCGGAGGATGATTTTATCATTCAGGCCGGGGACACTCTGCTTGTGGTTGGAAAGAAAGATATTATCGGGCGCTTTGAAGAAGTTTGTAAGGCGAAAGGATAATTCTTATGCCGGAAATGCCTGAATTGCTTGCTGCGGGGCTGATGCTGCTCGTGCTGTTTATCGGGGGATGGCTCTCTTTTAAAATGCGGTTCCCCGACGTCATTATCTATCTATTGGTTGGAATTGTCGTCAGCAGCTGGCTGGCAGATTCGCATCTGTTGTATTTTGCAGGGGAGATCGGGATTGTCCTGCTGTTTTTTATGCTGGGAATGGAATTTCCGGTCCGTCAGCTTATCCGTGTTGCCATCAAAGTTTTTCGGGCTGGTATTCTTGATATTGTCCTCAGCTTCGGGGTCACGACTGGTATTGCGCTTTTGTTTGAGCTTGGATGGCTTGAAGCATTGATTATAGGTGGAGTCGTCTATGCCACGAGTTCCTCGATTACAGCTAAAATGCTTGAGAACTCTAAACGAATGGCCAGTCCGGAGTCGGAATTTATCCTTGGCCTTCTTATTTTTGAAGATTTATTTGCGCCGGTGCTGGTGGCAGTGCTTGTCAGTATGACTGTCGGCAGCGGGGTTACTGTCGGCACGCTGGGATGGACCTTCGTTCAAATTATTATATTAGTCGCAGGAGCTGTACTGCTCGGAATACTTATTTTCCGAAAATTGCGTTCATTCTTGGACCGCTATATGGATGAAGATTTTTTTCTCCTTTTCGTATTTGGTATTGCGCTCACATATGGAGGTATCGCCCTATACTTGAATCTGTCCGAAGTGCTGGGCGCCTTTTTGGCAGGCATTATTCTGGCCGAAGTCAAGCGAAGCGACGTGCTCGAAGGGTTAGTGGTGCGTTTTCGCGACCTGCTGCTGCCGATGTTTTTCGTTTACTTCGGAACAACCATTGAGGTGGGGGAAGGAGTACCGATGATTCCAATGCTTCTCGTACTGCTCGCCTGGTCGGTGGCTGCTAAAATAATCGTCGGCTTCGCAGGTGGAAAGCTATATGGCCTGTCGTCCAAAGTAGCCCTGCGTGCAGGCTTGTCTTTAACTCAGCGCGGAGAATTCTCCATTATTATTGCGGCGCTTGCCACTGGTACGCTAAGGACCTTCAGTAGTATTTTTATTCTTCTTTCCGCTCTCATCGGAGTATATTTGTTCCAGAAAGCCCCGGAGATTGCTACAGGCATCTACGGCAAGAAAAGAAGCAAAAAAACAGCATAAATGAAAGTGTGGAGGGCTGCTCTGTATAGAGCGCCTCTTTTTTCATGGATCTATTTTTAACTTCTGCTTTATGTATTATTATAATAACCATTAAAGCCCCGTACGGTATAAAAAACCTGCCGGGGACCGGCAGGAGGAACTACATGGATGGAATAGTGCGATGGGGAAGCTTCCATTGAAAACGGTAGGAGCATACACGTCCGGAAACGAGCAGCACGAATAATAAGAAGAGACCAAAGCCGCCGGTAACCCAGCCCATTCCAATAAACAGCCCGCCGACGAGTGCCCAAAGCGCGTAAACTTCGGAGTGAAGCACCATTGGCTTTCGGTTGGCCAATACGTCGCGAATTAGCCCGCCGCCGCTGCCCGTGAGTACTGCTGCCACGATAACAGCGCTGAGCGGATGCCCCATTTCCACAGCGAAGAGGGCCCCCTGCATCGCAAAGGAAGCAAGGCCGATAGCGTCAAAAAATGAGCCCCAGCTATGCCAGTGCTTCATTAAAATGTTTGGAAACAATACAAACAGCAGAATTGAAAAGAAAGAAACCTGAAAAAACAATCCCTGGCTCCAAAGCTCGGATACGGGGACCCCGATCAAAATATTTCGAATCGCTCCTCCGCCAAAAGCAGTAATAAATCCTAAAAATAATACCCCGAATATATCAAGGTCTTCTTCCATTGCGACAATCGCTCCACTAATGGAAAACGCGATGGTGCCGATTACGGTCAGCATATCCCAGGTCATACGGCTCCTCCTCTCCCGACTGATGCGTCTTCATATAAAAATCGCCGCCAGAAAGGCAGCGACGGCACATACATTTTTAGTCCGAGGATGATTATAAGCTTTAACTGTAAAAATAGCAACCTGGAACCTGGTGTGAAAAGAGCCGGAACCTTTCTGTTTCGATGGTCCAAAGGGTGGTTAATATTTCAGCAGCCAGGGAAGCATACATTTATAAAAATATGGACGGGCCGTATGCATGCCGTATGCATTTGGTAGAAGACATTGTAGAAAGAATACAGTGTCCGAAGAAGCGTGAAAGGCTTTTAGAATTAAACTATTTCCCGGGAAATAGAAGCTGCATGAATTCTCTCAAGAGACAAAAAACCGCCAACAAGCGTATGCGCTTGTTGGCGGTTTGCTCTATTATACGGAAAAATAAGACTGAATCTTTTCGGGTTCGAGAATATTTCCGACATAAAACGCTCCGAAATCCCCGTAACGGGCAGAAACTTCATCAAAACGCATTTCGTATACGAGCTTTTTAAACTGAAGAGCGTCATGAGCAAATAAAGTAACTCCCCACTCCCAGTCATCGAGGCCGGTAGAGCCGGTAATAATCTGTTTTACTTTTCCAGCATACTGCCGTCCGGTCATGCCGTGGGCCTTCATTAGTTCGCGGCGTTTATCAATCGGCAGTGAGTACCAGTTGTCTTCGCCTTCCCGTTTTTTATCCATCGGGTAGAAACAGAAATGCTCCCATTTCGGCAAAATAGGATAAATGCGGCCACGGATCCACGGGTTATCAAGAGGATCACTGTCATCTTCCGGTGGCGTATAGTTTCCAAGCTCCACAATGGAAACGTACGAATAGGCAGGGGTGGTGTAAGCTGCCAGCCCGGATTTATCAAAAGCAAGTTCAATATCATGAATTTCTTCCATCGTTTCACGAAGCACCATAATAACAAAATCAGCTTTTTGTCCGACGATTGTATATAAAGCATGGCTTCCTTTTTCAGCCTCTTCGACCTTTTGGAATCCTTCAATCATACGATGAAATTCGTTGACCATCTGGTTGCGCTCTTCGCTTGGCACCTGCTTCCATGCATGCCAGTTAAAGTGGCGGAAGTCGTGAAGACAGTACCAGCCGTCCAGTGTTTGAGAAGCTTCGCTCATCTTGATTCCTCCTTCTTCTAAACCTTCCGTTGCCCACTATACCATAGTACACGAGCGTCCAAAACGAATATGATTGAGCAATTTGTGACAGGAGCAGCCGCCTTTGGTAAATGTTAATGCCCTCTGTGCCAGGAATTAAAAGAAGTCAAAAGTGTGAAAATTTACAAATCATTGAATTTATTCGTCTTGGTTTATTTTTCACGGCAGAAGGAGTATGCTAATGTATGAAAACGAAACAGGCATTTTCATAATAGACAATCTTGAGGCAGGCTTCAAAAGCTTCGCGTAACATCTGAAAAACTACTACAATAAAATCAATACGATATACACTTGTTTACAATATTTTGAGGAGGTATTTTGTTGAGCGATCTTTTCGCATCCATTTACGATCAGGTGAAAAAAGAGCATCCTTCCATCGTACTGCCGGAAGGAGACGACGACCGTGTTGTTCAGGCAGCTTCGCGTTTGGGAGAAGAGAATGTCCTCACACCTATTCTCATTGGAGATGAACAGGAAATAGAAACGCGTGCCACGAATTTAGGTGTCTCTCTGGATAACGTTACGATCTTCAATCCAAAAACGTATGAAAAAATGGACGAGCTTGTAGCAGCTTTTGTAGCCCGCCGAAAAGGAAAAGAGACAGAGCGGACAGCAAAAGAAAAGCTGACAGACGTCAATTATTTTGGCACGATGCTCGTATATATGGATTTCGCAGACGGACTTGTCAGCGGGGCCGCCCACTCTACTGGAGATACCGTCCGTCCGGCGCTTCAAATTATTAAAACGAAGCCAGGTATTCAAAAAACGTCCGGCGTCTTCATTATGGTGAAAGAAGACCAGAAATTCGTATTCGCAGACTGCGCTATTAATATATCGCCAAACGCTGACGAATTGGCAGAGATTGCTATTTCCACCGCGGAAACGGCGAAATCGTTTGATATCGATCCAAAAGTAGCGATGCTCAGCTTCTCTACCAAAGGCTCGGCTGCCTCCATGGAAACCCAGAAGGTGTCTGAGGCGACAAAAACGGCCCAGGAGACTCGTCCAGACCTTGTTATCGACGGGGAGTTCCAGTTTGATGCTGCGTTTGTCCCGGCTGTAGCTCAGAAGAAAGCACCGGAGTCTCCGCTCCGCGGCGAGGCGAATATATTTATTTTCCCAAGCCTTGAGTCAGGAAATCTTGGTTATAAAATCGCCCAGCGTCTCGGTGGCTATGATGCTATCGGCCCGATTCTCCAGGGCTTGAACAAGCCGGTAAACGATCTTTCAAGAGGCTGCAGCATAGACGATGTTTATAAGCTTTCCCTGATCACTGCCAAGCAGGCTATCACCGAACGTGAAGCAGTGGCAAATAAAGGATCATAAAAGTAAAGAAACCTTCCGGAAGTTTTCTCCGGAAGGCTTTTTTGTGCTATTGCCGGGTGTCGTGCGTCTGTGTTTCCGGTACGGCGAGGTTATCAAAGTCATCTGCAAGCTTTTGAAGTCCATCGCTTAGCGCGTTGCCGCGAATTGGCATGCCGTGGCCCGTAACGGCAGCTGCCGGCTCGAGCTGGTTTAACTTCTCGACAGACTTTTTAGCTGCACTCCAGTCCATCGTTAAATATTTTGGCGGGCCGTGGATTTCAAGCTTCTGCGTTGTTACGCGGGAAAGAGACTCTTGTTTTACGGTAACAAAAGCGTCACCGGCAATAAGCGTCCGGTCTTCTTCCCGGAATAATGAAATATGCCCCGGCGTGTGCCCAGGTGTGTGCAGCCATTTCCATTCATTCAAATATGGGACGGAACCATCGGATGGGAGAGGCTGCACAACGTCTCCTAAATCGATTGGTTCAATTGGAAACCTTGGCGACATTTTCGCAACGAGTCCGCGGTCTACAGAGCTGTCCGCTTTTGGATATGCTTTCTGTCCGGTCAGATAAGGCATTTCTTCCGGGTGGGCGTAAACGGGGACATCCCATTTTTTAACGAGCTCCACCACGGTGCCCACATGGTCAAAATGGCCGTGGGTTAGAATGATAGCGTTTGGTTTATTGTTTGTTCCGTATAAGTCTTCGACTGCCTGAATAACTTTTTCTGAAGATTTAGGCATACCCGTATCAATCAGCACCCAGTTGTTGTTATTGTTATGCTGCTCCACGGTGCAGATATTAACAATTTTATTTGTATAAGCATGAACCCCCGGAGCCACAGTGTGCTCTTTGCCACTCTTCACCGATGTCATCGGCAGATATTTGTCTGCCATTGGATTATAAAGCTTTTCGTTCTTTTCTTCGCTCATCATGCTCCTCCTTTAGAAATGAGTATGTATGATACGTATTTCCGTGCCCTGTATAATTAAAACCACAAAAAAGACGGATGCCCACAGGAGCATCCGTCTAAAAAATATGATTACGCTTTGGAGGAAGCTCCTCCGCGAAGATCTTGTTCGATATCTTCGAGGCTGCGTCCTTTGGTTTCCGGAATAAACCGCAGTACGAATAAGAACGCAAGAACGCCCATAAAAGCGAAGATAACGAAAACCCAATTGATACCTATAGCGCCTAATAGAATTGGGAAGGTTAAGGAAACAATCAAGTTAGCAAGCGACAGCACGAGTGTCGTGATACCAGTCGCCGCTCCGCGTGCCTTCATTGGGAACAGTTCTGGAAGCATTACCCATACAACCGGTCCCCATGTGGCAGAGAAAAACATGATAAACACGCCAAGGAAGACCACAATCAGCCAGGCAACGAAAGTAGTGAGTTCGACGCTGAATAAGATGATGGATAGTATGGCGAGACTGCCGACCATGCCAACGTTACCGATTAAAAGCAGCTTTTTCCGGCCGAGCTTGTCGATCGTTGCGATTGCTACAAGCGTCATCAGTACGTTTACTGTACCGATACCGACTGTTCCAAGAATGGATGCGGCATTGCCGAGTCCTGCTTCTGTAAAAATGGTCGGCGCATAGTAAATGACGGAGTTAATGCCAATTAATTGTTGAAAGGCGGCGAGCAGACAACCAACCACAAGCATTGGCCGCAGCCATTTTGCTTTCAGGAGGTCACCGGTGCCTTCTTCAATGTTTTCAATTTCCTTCATTTGTTTCATTTCATCTTCAATTTCCGACTGATCGCGCGTCATGCCCATGACGTTTCGGGCTTCCTGTTCGCGGTCCCGCTTAATAAGCCAACGTGGGCTTTCCGGCATAAAGAGCACGCCGATCATAAGCAGAATCGCCGGCACAGCTGCGAGCCCGACCATCCAGCGCCAGCCTTCAATCGGAGTGAAGGCATAGTTCACTAGGTACGCAAGCAGAATACCAAGCGTGATCATCAGCTGGTTTAAAGACGCGAGGGCCCCGCGCTGACTTGTTGGGGCCATTTCCGATAAGTAAACAGGTACCAGCGCAGTTGAGCCGCCGACTGCCAGGCCGAGAATAATACGCCCGGTGATAAGTACACCAGCGTTTGGAGAAAAGGCAAGAGTCAATGAACCAATTAAGTATACGAGTGCTATTACAAATACAACCCGTCTTCGCCCAAACTTATCCGAGACATAGCCGCTCAAGCCGGCCCCTACAATAGCACCGGCCAGCAGCGAACTGACGACGACGCCCTGCAGAAAGTTCGACAGAGGGATGTCCTGATTAATGAAAAGCAAAGCGCCGGATATAACACCGGTTTCATAACCGTACAGCAAGCCGCCCAGGGCTCCAAAAAAGTATATCCAGCCTTTGCTTAAGCCGTTAGACATAATATACCCACCTTTAATTTTTTTGTCCTGACAGAATTCTTCCACGTTTGAAGGTGTCCCAAACATTTCCATTCAAAAAATTCATAAGAAAACAATCGCAAACAACATGTGCCTTGGGCTGCATAAGGTTTTCCTATGAGCGTGGCTGGGTAGCTTTTTTGTTTCTTGCAAGCACCCGCTCGTAATAGTGAGTGAAGCGGGCCTGTTCGTCTTCTGTAAGCTGATCCTCGTGCACAGAAGCCCCCAGGCGCTCTGCTGTCTGCTGCATCCGCCTGTTGATGTCCTGAATGGAAAAAGCAGTTCCGTACAACTCTTCAAGAGAAGTCATCACAGAAGGATCAACGGCCGGCCAGGTGATCTTTGTATCTGCCTGATCATTAGCGGCCCGCTCGTAGAATTCCCGTAAAACCTCTGCACGGGCAGCTCCGCTCCGGGTAACCGCCAAATAAATCTGCACCGCTACACCGCCCCGGATGCGGCGTTGCGAAATTCCGGCAAATTTTTTTCCGCCGATGCTTAAATCATAGGACCCTGGACAGTACGAGCCGACGATCTCATAGGCATCAATATAGCCCGGGCTGTCAGCAAATACTTTCTGAATAAATGCCCACATCCATTCATAGCCGGCATGGATAGAAGTCCCGCGTTCTTCTTTAAAAATAAGGGAAAGATTATAAATTCCTTCATCAAGCACAACAGCAAGGCCGCCCGAATTGCGTACAATCACTTCGTATCCCTGCTCCCGGAGATATTCAAGTCCGTCGGCCGCAGCCGGCAGCCGGGTATCCTGAATGCCCAGTACAACAGTGGGGGCATGGACCCAGGCACGCATAACAGAAGGGGAAGAACCCTCTCCAAGACTCACACAAAAATTATCATCAAAGGCAAAAGATTGCAATGGATCCATACTTAATCCTGTAGTGGAATGGTCGATCCACCGCCATCTCTTCCCTGTAAAAATATCTCTCATTACCATTTTATGTACCCCGATTCTATTCATTTTCATTTTGATCGATTTTATTATAACACTGCTATTTCTATGTAAGGTATTACATACTGCTAAATAATAGAAGAAACCAGGATTTTTCCTTTCCAAATGAGATAATGAACAGTATAATTACGGTATCTGCCTGAAAGAGTTTTTAGTGGAGGGGCCCAAAAACAACATAGAGAGAATATTCATAATATTTATATTTGAAGAGGGGGACCTGGTCATGAACAAAAAATTAACGATTTGGATTTTAATCGCGCTCGTCGCAGGTGTGATTGCAGGGATCATTCTAAGCTTTGGTCCGGACAGCGTGTACAATCCGTTGGATACATATGTGCTATATCCTATCGGCGAAATTTTCCTTAATTTAATTACGATGCTCGTAGTACCGATTGTGTTCGTTTCGATTACACTCGGGGCAGCGGCTTTGAACCCAAGAGATCTAGGGCGGATTGGGGGCAAGACGATTGCGTTTTACCTTGTGACGACCGCGATTGCCCTGACCATCGGTGTTATTGTTGCTTATGTGCTTCAGCCGGGGGCCGGCGGAGACTTTGATATTCAAAACGCCAGCTATAACGCAGAAGAAGCGCCTTCCATTACTGACACCTTGCTTGGCATTATTCCGGACAATCCGGTACAGGCGATGGCAGAAGCGAACATGCTGCAGATTATTGCCTTTGGTATCTTTGTTGGTATTTCCCTTGCCATGCTTGGAAGTAAGGTATCGATGGTGACAAAATTCTTCGAACAATTAAACGACATTCTTATGTTTTTGGTTACAATTGTTATGTACACAGCTCCGTTTGGCGCCTTTGCCTTAATTGCTTCTGCAATTGGCGAAGCGGGACTGGGAGGCCTCCAGTCCATTCTAATGTATGGTCTTGCAGTTATTCTTGCTCTCGTGCTCCAGGCAGCTGTAGTTTACACTCTTGCTATCTCTTTGCTTGGCAAGGGCAATCCGCTCACTTTCTTTAGAGAATTCTTCCCGGCGATGGCTGTGGCTTTCAGTTTATCGAGTTCGAGTGGAACGCTGCCGATTTCGATGAGGGTGGCCCAGGAACGGCTGAAGGTAAGCAAGCCGGTATCAAGCTTTGTTCAGCCGCTTGGCTCGACGATTAATATGGACGGTACCGGCATTATGCAGTCCGTGGCGGCAGTATTTATTTCGCAGGCGTACAGCATCGAACTTTCCTTTACCCAGGTAATTGTGATTATTCTGACGGCAACACTGGCAAGCATCGGTACTGCCGGCGTGCCGGGCGTAGGACTGATCATGCTTTCACTTGTGCTTACCCAGGTGGGGCTGCCAGTCGAAGGTATTGCCCTGATTATCGGTATTGACCGTCTTCTTGATATGCTCCGGACTTCCCTGAACGTAACAGGCGACGCCGTATGTGCGTTTGTCATCGACCGTTCGGAGAAGCGGAAACGGGGAGAAGACATTGAACACATTGGAGCGGAATGATTTTAACAAGTACCGGCGGCATATGCTGCCGGTATTTGTTATGGCTGCTTTTTTTGCTAAGCCAGGAAAGAAATTGCTATAATAATAGTATTAGATACACGATCAGCGGACCCGCTGAAACAGAAACGGAAAGGAACGCAATGACCATGCCGGTTGGAAATAAGAAGCTTCCAGAAGAAAAAGTGTTTAAGGATCCGGTCCACCGCTACATTCATATTAGTGATGAGCTTATTTGGGATCTGGTTGGGACAAAAGAATTCCAGCGGCTGCGCCGTGTACGCCAGCTCGGAACGACGTTTCTGACATTTCACGGAGCGGAGCATACCCGCTTTAATCATTCCCTGGGCGTGTATGAAATAATGCGTAGAATTATCGAAGTATTTGAAGGCCGTCCGCATTGGAATGGGAATGAGGGACTGCTTTGCCTGAGTGCGGCGCTCCTACATGATATCGGTCACGGTCCGTTTTCCCATTCGTTTGAAAAAGTGTTCAACACAGATCATGAAGAATGGACGCGCCATATCATTTTAGGGGATACAGAAGTAAATACCGTTCTTCGGCGGATGGGAGAGGATTTTCCCCAACAGGTTGCAGATGTGATCGAAAAAACCCATCCGAATAAATTGATTGTCAGCATGATCAGCAGCCAAATTGATGCCGACCGGATGGATTATCTGCAGCGGGATGCCTTTTACACCGGGGTCAGCTACGGTCATTTTGATATGGAGCGCATACTCCGGGTCATGAGACCGACAGAAGACCAGGTGGTAATTAAGGCGACCGGCATGCATGCGGTGGAGGATTACATTATGAGCCGGTATCAAATGTACTGGCAGGTATATTTTCATCCGGTGACGCGGAGCGCAGAAGTAATACTGACCAAAATCCTGCAGCGCGTCAAAGACCTTAAAAACGAGGAGTACCCATTCAAATATCCTCCGCACCACTTTGAAAGCTTTTTCCGCGGGGCCATTACGCTCGAAGATTACCTGGACCTCGACGAGTCGGTTGCGATGTACTATTTCTTAATGTGGCAAAAGGAAGAAGATGCGATTTTGCAGGATTTGTGCCGTCGCTTCATGAACAGGCGGCTGTTTAAATATGTGGAATTTGACCAGCATTTTATGATGAACGAATGGCTGCGCCTGCAGCAGCTGTTTGCAGATCTCGGGGTGGATCCTGCCTATTATCTGGTCGTCGATTCTTCTTCAGACCTGCCTTATGATTTCTACCGCCCTGGTGAGGAAGAGGACCGGGTGCCGATTCATCTTTTAATGCCGGACCGCCGCCTTCGCGAATTGTCGAGAGAATCGGATGTAGTAGAAGCAATTTCAGGTAAAAAACGAACCGATCACAAGTTATACTACCCTTCAGAAGTTCTTGAGGAGCCCGGCCAAGAAGATACAAAGCAGCAGATTAAGGACATCCTTCATTTGAAATTAGGGAAAGTGGAACGTTAACCGCGCCGTCCTTCCGGTTGAAGCCGGAAGATACATACAGAATCAACAGAAAGAGAGGGGTGCAGCACATTATGTTACCGGATCATGCCAAAATCATGGCCCTGCTTGAAGATACCGAAGAAGTTATTGGACGAAAAAAACTCCAAAAAATCGTGTACATTGGAAAAAAGCTGAACCTTCCCTTCCAGGAAAAATATACGTTCCGCATGTACGGGCCTTATTCAGAGGAGCTGACGCTGCGTCTCGAAGAGCTGTGCGGCCTTGGCCTTATTACAGAGTGCAAAGAGACAAAAGCCGGCTACTATCAGTACCGGTACGAGCTTTCAGAAGACGGGGCTTCTTTTTTGGAAAAGTTTCCGCTCGATTGGCCGGCCGAGCGGGCAAAGCCTGTACTGCAGAGCCTGAATAACCAGAGTGCCCGATTTTTAGAGCTTGTTTCCACGATGCTTTATTTTGATCACCTGCCCAATGAAGCAGTGGAAACCCGGGTGGCCGAGCTGAAAAAAAGCCAGAATTACCGCCCCGAAGAATTCAAAGAGGGCTGGGAATATATCGAATCGTTGCAGAATCAGTAAGAAAACAGGTACGATAAGGATAAGGAACGATTAAAGGAGGAGCTTTTTACGAATGAGTGAATTCAGTAAAGATAATAATAAAGGCGCTGAAAAGAAACGCGGCAGCCAGTTTAATATTTTAAGCGGGGACGCCACTAAAGGGGACGGCGGCTTTAATGCCGGCGCCCTCAGCCTCGATAATGTGACCCCCGTCTTTATCGATCCGGCGGAAGATGCGGCTTTCATTGATATGGGAGCGCTGCACGCCAGATCCGAACCGGAAAAGCGGGTGAAATTCGGTCCGGATAAAAGCAACGTGCCGGACGGCAAATTGTACTGGCTCGTATGGGTGTCCACAGAGCATGGTGAAAATGGCCCATATTATGCCGGCCTCGGCGCCTGCGAGATGCTCGTAGATAAAAAAGCCCGCCGTGCATACAAAAGTATGCCGGAGCATGTAAACAACTTGGATAAAGCAATCAAAGGACGCATAGCGATCGCGCATATGGATGAGCATTCCCGCTACATCCTGCAGGAATATCTAAAAGCATTTAACCGGAACATGTGGGACAATTCGACAGAAGAGCTGTATGAGGCTTTCCGCGGAGCGGCGGAGCAATAAAAACTGGGCGTGCGGGAATGTTTCCCGCACGTTTCGTCTGTGAAAAGAGGAGGAACGTTCATGGAAACGTGGTTTACGGAAAAACAAACGGAGCACTTCGGCATTACGGCCCGTATTACGAAGACACTGCATTCTGAGCAGACCGATTTCCAGCAGCTCGATGTAGTGGAAACAGCAGAGTTTGGAAACATGCTGCTGCTCGATGGCATGGTCATGACAACAGAAAAGGATGAGTTCGTTTATCATGAAATGATGGCCCACGTGCCGCTTGCGGCACATCCGGAGCCAAAGCATGTGCTAGTTGTCGGCGGTGGCGACGGCGGCGTTATCCGGGAAGTGCTGAAGCATCCCTCGGTAGAAGCAGCTACGCTGGTGGAAATTGACGGGCAGGTGGTGAAGTATTCAAAAAAATATCTACCTGCCATCGCCGGGGCGCTTGAGGATCCACGGGTGGACGTGCAGGTGGCCGACGGATTTATGCATATCGCAGAAAGTGAATCAGCGTATGATGTGATTATGGTAGACTCCACAGAACCGGTGGGTCCGGCCGTGAAGCTGTTTGAAAAAGGTTTTTATGAAGGAATTCACCGGGCACTAAAAGACGACGGCATCTTTGTCGCCCAGACGGACAATCCGTGGTTCCACGCGGACCTGCTTCGGACGGTGTATAACGACGTAAAAGAAATATTTCCTCATACCGACGTGTATACCGCCAACATTCCGACGTATCCGAGCGGCCTGTGGACGTTTACCATCGGTTCAAAGCAGTACAAGCCCAAAGAGGTGCACCGGCGCCGGGCTGAAGAGCTGGATACTCACTACTATACGGCGGATATACACGAAGCAGCATTTGCGCTGCCGGCTTTTGTGCAGCGTGGCCTTGAACGGAAGGAGGGGTAATGATGGACGCCTTTGATCCGGCTTACACTGGAAAGGTGTTTATCGGGAGCTCTGCTTCCTATGAGGATAGCAGCGTAGTGCTGTACGGTATGCCAATGGACTGGACGGTCAGCTTTCGGCCGGGCTCCCGTTTTGGCCCGAACCGGATCCGGGAGACCTCTATTGGCCTTGAAGAGTACAGTCCTTATCTGGATAAGCATCTGGAAGATTATTCGTATCACGATGCAGGAGACATGATGCTTCCATTCGGGAATCCGGCCAAAAGTATAGAGATTATTAAAGAAACGGCAGGCCGTTTCTTTGCAGATGGCAAATTCCCTCTTGGCATAGGCGGCGAACACCTGGTTACCTGGCCGGTTATGCAGGCGGCTTGTGTACATGATCCGTCCGTTGCTTTCATCCATATTGATGCGCATACAGACCTTCGGGAAGACTATGAAGGAGAGCCGCTGTCCCACGCCACCCCGGTGCGGAAAATCTGTGAAAAAATAGGGCCGGAAAACGTGTACTCCTACGGAGTGCGCTCTGGGGAAAAAGAAGAGTTTGATTATGCCCGCACATCCGGCATGCATTTCTCTCCGTTTGAAGTAGCAGAGCCGCTAAAGCGGGACTTGCAAGAACTGCAGGGCCGCTCGGTGTATGTATCGATTGACATTGATGTATTAGACCCGGCGCACGCTCCGGGCACGGGGACGGCAGAAGCTGGCGGCATTACGTCAAAAGAACTGCTGGAGGCCATTCATGCAATTGCTGCTTCCGGAGTTCATGTGGTCGGGGCCGATATTGTAGAAATTTCCCCGCCTTACGATAGCGGCGACCAGACCGCAATTGTGGCTGGAAAATGCATTCGGGAAATGCTTCTTGGCTGGACAAAATAGAAGTTCTGGCCATTAGAAAGTCCGGCAAGCCCCTACGAGGCCTGCCGGACTTTTATTTATGCCAGACGAACGGGAAGCTCCGTGAGGCCGCGCATGAGTATGCCGGGGCGCCACTCCAGTTCAGCAGAAGACGTATCCAGCTGGAGTTCGGGAAAGCGTTCGAGCAGCGTATTTACAGCGACTTCCGTTTCAACTCTGGCAAGCGGGGCCCCGAGACAGAAATGCATGCCTTTACCAAAAGCAAGATGTTTGCTTTGGCCGCGGGTAATGTCGAAAACGTCCGGATCCTCAAATGCTTCGGGATCGCGATTGGCTGCATCGAGAGCGACAAGCACGTGGTCCCCTTTCTGGATTGTCTTTCTCTGGATTTCTACGGTTTCAGCGGCCCAGCGGTCGGTGCTGAATTCAACAGGCCCCTCGAAACGGAGCATTTCTTCAATGGCCGGGCGGATGAGCCCGGGCTGCTGCCGTAACGTGCGCATCTGCTCCGGATGCGTCATTAAAGCAAATAGGCCATTTGAAATGAGGTTTACCGTTGTTTCATGCCCGGCGATAATTAACAGCGAAACGACGCCGTAAAGCTCCTGCTCGGAAAGACGGTCGCCTGCTTCCTCTGCCTGGATGAGTTTACTGACCATGTCATCCTCCGGGTGTTCCCGTCTGGTGGCTATCCATTCCCTAAGATAGGAAGTGAATTCCTCCGTATGCTGCTGAATTTTTTCAGCCTTTCCCGGGTCGTTGGACGCTTCGACGAGAGTGTTGGACCAGGTCCGGAATTTATCTCTGTCCTCGCTTGGCACGCCAAGCATTTCGCAAATAACAATGATCGGAAGCGGAAAAGCAAAATCGTCGATAATATCGATTTGGGAGCGGCCCTGCATATCATCAATCAGTTCATTTGCAATTTCTGTAATCCTGCCCCGGAGCTCTTCGATCATTTTTGGTGTAAATGCCTGCTGAACGAGCCCGCGCAGTCTTTTATGATCCGGCGGGTCCGCAAAAAGCATATTTTGCGAAAAAATATTTTTCTGTGCTTCAGCGCGTTCTGCTTCATTTAAAAAAACAGTGAAATCCTTAATGAAACGTGTGTCTTTTAGAACAGCAACAGCATCTTCGTACCGGGTGATGATCCATGCGTAATGGCCATCGGGCATTAAGGCCTGGTGTACCGGGTCATGCTGGCGGAGAGATTGAAAGGCAGGGTACGGGTTCTGGTTAAAGGCGTGGGTGAACAAGCCGGCATCTTTGCTGTTGAACTCATTATTCATTGTAATCGGCTCCTTTATAGTAGGCTTGACAAGAAAGCATCCGCGCATTTAAAGAGACGGGGACAGGTTAATGTTATTCCCGTTTTTTCGAAAGCGTCATCATTGTTGTTTGAAGAAGAAACAATTAGAATGTAGGAAAATCCATCCCTTGCGGAGGTAGAGTAAATTATGATCTATCATGAATGGAAGCGTAAATGGAATGAACTCGAATGCCGCCGGCTATACCGCAACGATGATTTAGAAAAAGATAAACATGGCTACATTGCTTATGAACGGGAGCTTCCGTTTTTCAAAAGCTATCGAAGCCGTGCATTCTATGTGGCTGATGCGCCCCTTTATATTGAACAGCGGGCTGAGGCGGAGGAACGGGAAGCAAAAGCAATCACGCGCCGTTTTCCGGAAAAATTCCGTGAGCAGAAAGAGGACGCCGACCGGCTCATCCGGGCGGACTACCGGCTGCTGCTTTACCGCCGTCTATACGAAGGAAGGGTGCCGTACGTATTGATGTCCCCCCGGCAGATGAACGCATGGCTGCAGAAGGAAGAGGCATTCCAGCTGCAGCTGACAGCGCTGAGCACCGAAGAGGGGCCGCTTCAAAGCCTTTCCTTTTTGAAAAAGCAGATGGGAAACAAAAATTACCGTAAATGGTTCGGGCAGCGCCGGAAGGAATGGGAGAAAACAAAAAAACAGGATACAATGGATCTGCTTTCTTTGTCTCCGTATACCGGTCACGCCAGCGGGAAGAAAAGAAAATATAACCGCAGTCAGCAGCCTGTTTAAATGTACGGAGCAACGGCTTCGCGGTGTGTGTGCACATCTACACTGCTGCCGGAAATGATAAGGACGGCGGGACCGTTAACGGTTACGAGCCCGTCTAAAAGAGCGCCAGCACCAACGGCAGCTGCGCCTTCGACGACCATTTTATGCTTATCATATAAAAATCCCATGCCCCGGGCGATCGTGTCTTCATGCAGCCGGAGACGCTGGTCAGCATAGTGCTGAACCATGGAAAAAGTATACTGGTTTTCCAAGCCAATGCCTCCAAGCAGACTGTCGGCAAGGGTAGGGGCCTCCGGCACCAAGGTCGGCTTGCCGATGTTCAGGCTCTCATCCATAGCAGCCCCTTCCCGGAGAGACAAACCGACAAGCTCAAGATCAGAGATTTGTTCCTTTAAGGCAAGCCCAAGGCCGGAAAGCAGGCCGCCGCCGGACAGCCCGGTGAGCACGTGCTTCACGGAGGGCAGGTGTTCGATGATTTCGAGTCCCATCGTTGCCTGTCCGGCAATGACGGAAGGGTGGTCAAAAGGGGGGATAAGAGTCAGTCCTTCCTCCTCCACGAGGCGGGCACTGACTTCTCCCGCTTCGTCCTGGCCGCTGCCTTCTACATGCAGCTCAGCGCCGCTTGCTTTGAGGGCCTCAATTTTATTTGCCGGCACGTTTTCTGAAACACATACGACAGCGCGGATGCCGAGAGCGGCGGCTGCGGTGGCCACCGCGAAGCCGTGATTACCGGTGGAAAATGTGACCACGCCCTGGTCCCGCTGCTCCGGAGACAGAGAACGAATCATGTTGGTTGCCCCCCGGAGCTTAAAAGAGCCTGTCAGGTGCATTTGTTCAAGTTTTAAATAGACGGGCTGGCCTGTAATCTTTGTCAGCGGCTGGGAAAAAAGGAGCGGCGTTTCGGGAAGTACCGGACGTAAACGCTGTCTTGCTTCCCAGGCATCCTGAAGTGTTAACATAGAATCATCTCCTGCTGCAGCAAAATTAATAATTATACTTATTTAAACATAGGCGGAGAAACGAAAACAATACAACCTGACGCACGTTTGCCAGGTTTCGGAAAGGGAACACCCAAGTAGAAGTGTGCGCAGAAAGGATGGATGATTGTGAGAATCGGGTTTATTGGCACAGGAATTATGGGTTCAAACATGGTAAAAAATTTAATGGATGCTGGGGAAAAGGTGACGATATATAACCGGACCAAGCAGAAGGCCCAGCACCTGCTCGATGCAGGAGCTGGATGGAGGGAAACGCCGAGAGAGCTGGTTTCCAAGGTGGATGTCGTATTCACCATGCTGTCAAACCCTGAAGCCGTGGAAGAAATCGCAAATAGCGTGGACGGCCTGTTTGCCGGCGAAACGAGCCGGAAAATATGGGTGGATATGAGCACAGTTAACCCCGGATTTACCCGGCAGATGGCCAAAACTGCAAAAATGAAAGAAATGCGCCTTGTGGATGCGCCGGTATCCGGATCTAAAGGCCCCGCTGAAAAGGGCGAGCTGGTGTTTCTTGCCGGCGGCCGTGAGGAGGATGTACAAAAGGTACAGCCGCTTCTCGAAATTATGGGCAAAAATGTCCACTATATGGGAGGCACCGGGAGCGGGTCCGCGATGAAAATGTCCGTGAATTTAACGCTGATGCATGCGATGACCAGTTTATCGGAAGGACTGCACGCAGCGGAAGGGCTCGGGCTCGACAAGGAGCAGGCGCTTGATGTGCTGCTCCAGGTGCCGACGACAGCACCTGCCGTAGCCGGAAAGCGGGACATGCTTTTGAGCGGCAGCTATGAAACTCAGTTTCCATTGAAGCATGCCTATAAGGATTTACACCTGCTTGAGGAATCAGCCTACCAGGCTGGCATTTCTCTGCCCGTCACCGGCTCGGTGCGGGAGGCTTATGCGCTGGCAAAGCAGTATGGCATGGGCGATGAAGACTTTGCGGCAGTATATCAGCTGCTGTCTAAAGGAAGCGAATAAAAAATACCCCGACAGTCCTTTTTATTAGGTCTGCCGGGGTATTTTACTATTTGGCCGGGGCGTTGCTCTGCTGTTCTTCGTTTGCGGCCCGGGTCATTTCCTTTTCTCTTTTTGGAGAGCTTAAGAAAAGAGAAAGTACCAGAGCTACAAAGGCAAGAGCCGTGCTTCCCATAAAGGCCCATTCAAATCCTGCTACCTGCGCGAGCTGGGGAGCCGCTTCTGCGGAGGTCGAGGCGTCAGGCTGGTATTGCTGGGCGCCTAAGGCTACAAATGTAACCAAAAGGGCCGTGCCGATAGAAGCTGAAATTTGCTGCAGCGTATTCGCCATAGCTGAACCGTGGGCATACCATTTCATCGGCAGCTGGTTTAACGCCGAGGTCATTACCGGCATCAAAGCGCAGGCAAGCCCGAACATACGGATGGCATACACGATGGTTAAATACGTAAACGACGTTTCCAGGGAAAGATTTGTAAACATAAAAGTAGTAATAGTGACAATGGAAAGGCCAGTGATGGCAAGCCACTTTGCCCCGAAGGCGTCAAACAGGCGACCGGTAATCGGCGACATGATCCCAATCACAATCGCTCCCGGCAGCAGCATTAAGCCTGATTCAAGCGGCGTAAAGCCTAAAACGTTCTGCATGAACAGCGGCAGAAGCGTTTCTGCTCCTATTAATGAAATCAACACGGCCATCGTGATTCCAATGGCGAGGCTGAATATTTTAAATTGAAACACGCGGAATTCGAGCATCGGCGACTTTAACGTAAATTGGCGCCAGATAAACAATCCGATAATCAAGGCACCGACGATCACGGCGGTGAGAACGGTTGGGCTGCTCCATCCACTTTCTGAAGCCGTGCCGAAGCCGTATAAAAAGGAACCAAAGCCAAATGAAGAAAGAATGATGGATAACACATCAATCTTCGGGCTGCCCAGTTCGGTTACATTTTTCAAAAAGATGGCACCTGTAATAATTGTCAGCGCGACGATTGGAAGCACGGTAATAAACAAGGCCCTCCAAGGAAAGTGCTCAAGAAGAAAGCCAGAGAGCGTTGGCCCAATAGCGGGCCCGAACGAAATAACAATTCCGATCATGCCCATCGCTGTACCTCGGCGTTCCACTGGAATGATGGCCAAAAGCACCGTCATTAAAAGCGGAAGCATAATGCCTGAACCCGAAGCCTGAATGACGCGTCCGAAGAGAAGCACCGGAAAAGACGGGGCGATGGCGGCGATGGCAGTACCAACCCCGAAAAGGCTGATAGCGGTTAAAAATAAACCTCTAGTGGTAAAGCGTTCGATTAAAAAGGCGGAAATCGGAATCATAATGCCATTTGTCATTAAGAAGGCTGTGGTCAGCCACTGGACGGTCCCCTGGGTGACTCCGAGAGCGTCCTGAATTGAAGGGAGGGCAGTGGCAAGCAGTGTTTCATTGATAATTCCCATGAAGGCGCCGAGCAGCAGAGCCGTAATCATAGCTGCTTTTTGCCCGGTGGGGATATCCCAAGATGAAGAACTCATAATACGTGTTTCTCTCCTTTCCATGCGCTCCATTTTACACTTAGCTTCTGCGTATGTGTATGGAGGACCGCGTGGTGCTGCAGTTGGTGTAGTAAGGCGTCGATCAAGAATTCCCGTGGTATATCCGCTTTGAATTCCTTGTGAAGCATGTCGGTCGTCTGGAGCGTTTTTTCAGGCAAATCACCCTGCGAATAACGGGATTTTACAAATAAGAGCAGTGCCTCGGCTTCGCAGCGAATACTTTCCATGCCCTGTACGGGTTCATCTCCACCGGCCCACCCTCTGGGAAGCTGGGCCTGTAAATCACTGTCATCTTTTACGATGGAGTGAAGCCTCTCGACAATAAAGGCAGATAATTGATTCAGCGGAAGGGCGGGAGCATGCCAGGTCATGAGTGTTAAATAGGAGTGCATGATGCCTTCGAGGATGACAGCCAAATCGCTGACATAAGGACGCACCCGGGGGCCAAAAGCTTCTAAAAGCGATTGTTCATGCCATTCCTGAAAAAAGCGGCGCATACGGTTTAAGTAGTTGGAAATTTTGTTTTCCGTATGGGGAGGAAATTCTGTAAAGAGCATCTGAAAAAGTGGACGGTACTCCGTGAATTTTTCCAGCTCGATGCGTATTTTGCCTTCAAGCCGCTTGAGTTCAGGTTCATGCTGCTTTCCCTGATAATTTTCGGCCTCATGGAGCATGTTTTCGTGAACTTTACGCAGCAGTTCCAAAAGCATCGCTTCCTTAGAGTCGAAATGCTTGTAAAAACCGCCTTTAGATATACCGCAGGCCGCTGTAATGTGCTGAATGGAAGTGGAGTGAAATCCCTGCTGCACAAACAGCTGCAGAGCTGCGTCCAAAAGTTCGTCCTTGCGCTCTGTCATGCAATGTTCGGCCCCCTTTTGACTGATTGGTTACTTTTAGTGAACGTTTAGTCACAAAGAGTATCGTAGCATTTGCTATGCGAGGAATCAAGTAATGAGCTTGGAAGTTTTAAATAAAAAAACCTGCCGGCAAAGCGGCAGATTTATGCATCTAAATAATCGACACCACGTTCGGTGAACTCTTTTGTACCATGCCGCAGATGTAAATATACGAGCAGCAGCGCAAGTCCTGAGGCAGAAAGAATTCCTCCGGCTCCAAGCAGAGTGATCCATTGCCAGGGGGCAGTGTTCCATAAAGGAAGAAAAGCTGATTCGGGACCACTCCATTTGGCCTGCAGGGAAAGGCCAGCGCTTAAAAGCATCCAGGCAGGTATAAAGAAAAGAAGAAGATACAGCATGTTAAGAAAAAAGGAAATGACGCCAGTATCAAACCGCACTCGCTTTTGCGGGTTTTTCTCATCATATGTGCCTCCGGAAGCGCCGGCCCAGATACCCGAAGCTGCAGCGACAGCTGTGAGGGAAAGCGTCAGTACTAGTCCGGCGAAAAATAATATAATGTTCCACCCGAAGACGAGAAAGGCCAGCAGCTCTAAGCCTGCGAGCGTCATTCCTGTCATAATCCAGTGAGCCAGAAACTTCCCGAGGACAATCTGCCGGGGAGTGACGGGAAGAACCCGAAGCATCCAGCGGGACTCACCTTCTCTGCCAAACGCGGCAGCGGCAAACTGCTGCAGGCCCAGTAAAATGGCAGGGCCGAGCATAACGTGCACACTGCTCCAGGCAGAGGCGGGATTTGCCCAGGGCGAAGCAAGCGCTGAGCCGCTGCTAAAAAAATTGATAAACATTAAAATCAGAATGAGAGCAAATGTAAAGCAGGTGGTCCACTCTTTAGGATTTCTCTGCACAGCCCGCCACTCTTTAAAGGCAATGGCATAGGGCACAGAACGGGCTTCCCCGGGACGGGTGGATTTGATTTTGTTTTTCACAGGCTCGGTTGCCCGCTGCCAGGAAGACATGTAGTGCTTCTCGGCAAACCAGAGGACCCCGAGGCTTGCGACAGCTAAAGCCCCCAGGCAGGCGGCTGTGTAAACGACTCCTGAGCCTCCCCCTTGAAAAGAAGCAAAAAGAGCTGCAGCCACCGGCTGCGTAGGCAGCCACTCAGGCGCTTCTTCAATAGTAAGAGAGGTGCTGTCGTTTTGCATGACGATATTTGGCGTCTGCGAGGCCAGGATAAACAGAGCTGCAGATATGAAGCTGATGATAGTAGTCAGCTGCTGGGCGCGGTGGGCCGGCAGAATATATACAAGAAACAGATTCAATAGAAACGAGAGACCTGCGCCCAAAACAGAAAGGCCAAAGAAAAGCAGAGCAGCGGCCGGGTAAAAGAGAACATGAGCGCCGGAAACAGCTCCAATAATAATGCTCAGCCCGGTTAATAACAAAAATGAAAGCAGAGGGAAACCGGCCCATCCGGTGAAAAACTGCACGGCAAAAAGATGCCTCGAAGGAACAGGAAGCGTAAATAAAAACTCTATGTCCTTTGACCCAAACAACAATTGAAAGGTACGCGGCATAGTCACAAAGGTGATGACAGCAAGTGTGCTTAGCATCAAATAAACGATAGCTGCACGTAAGCTTTCCGGGGAAAAAACATTCCCGGCCGCAGCCGCTCCAAGACCAAAGGGAATCATAATAAACAGGGCCAGGGCTATGAGAGTAATGTATAATACTTTGCGCCCGGACGGCAGAGCCTCGTATTGGTGGCGCATGGTGGTTTTCTGATAATACCAGAGCGTCTTTATCACGGAATTTCTCCTTCAGAGCCTTGAGAGACCTTTTGTGCTGTCATGCGCAGGAAGACATCTTCAAGGGTGGCTTCAGCATAACTGGCGTGCTCCTGTTTAAGGGCGTAAGGCGTGCCGGTCTGCAAAAGTCTTCCCTCATGAATGATTCCGACCCGGTCACAGAGCTGATCAGCAACTTCCAGCATATGAGTAGAGAAAAAAACAGCAGTACCGTCTGCTGCTGTCTCGCGCAGAATAGTCCGGAGGTCACGAGAGCTTTTTGGATCGAGGCCAACTGTCGGCTCATCGAGAAAAATAACGGACGGTTGATGAATCAGGGCCCCGGTTAAAGCCATTTTCTGTTTCATGCCGTGTGAATACGTTTCCATCAACCTTCCGGCGCTTTCTGTTAAATCGAATCGTTGCAGCAGGCTCCGGGCATGTTCTATCCATACGTTTTTATCGAGTTTAAATACAGAAGCAATAAACTGAAGAAATTCCCACCCGGTGAGCTTTGGATAAATATCTGGTTTATCAGGCAGGTAGGCAAGCTGCTGCTTCGCTTCGAGTGGCTGACTTTTAATCGATTTGCCATGAATACACCCGTCCCCGCCGCTTGGTTCGAGCAGGCCGGCGAGCATCCGCATGGTCGTTGTTTTACCGGCTCCGTTTGGCCCGAGAAAACCGAATATTTCATGAGCATGAACTTCGAAATTCAACGGGTGTACAGCGGTCGCCTCCTTAAAGCGTTTTGTCAGTTGTTTTGCTTCTACCGCGGGAGAATCGGGCATGTCGGGCACTCCTTTATATGATATGCTGTGGGCATACGAATAGTTATGTTCATCATAAACGATGTAGAAAATAATGGAAATGATAAAAATAAAGTGCATAAGGGGGCGGAGAGCTGAAATGACCTATGGAGAACTGGCGGATAGATTGGACCGCACATCGGACGGTGAAATGATTGGCTTTTTGATGGTGCCAAAAGCGCACCGGAAACAGAAGGAAAAAGTGAACAGCTATTTAAAGGAGCGCTACGCTGCATCAGATTCCGATTCCTTAAGAGACATTGTAGATCATTTTTGCGAAGAATACCTCGAACCGGGGGAAAGCCGGGAAATTGAGTTTTATCCAACGGAAAAATTAACATAGCCAAACGGGGGAGACGCATTGAAACCGAAAACAGTGATGAATCTGGCAACGCTTATTAATGGCATTGGCGTGTTTTTATTTATTTTAGCCGGTGTGCCAAACTGGATTCCTGCGATTTTATGCCTGTTTGGATGCACGCTGCTCGTGTTTCGCAAGCAGGCAGCAGACTGGTGGAACAAAAACATTATGAAAGAACCGGAGCAATGAAGGCAGCTGAACTAAAACAGCTGCCTTTTTGATTTACGCTGTTCGGGCATAGGTCCATTTGCGCCACAGGTATTCTATTGGCCCCTGGGAAAATTTTTTCATATACCAATGGCTGCCGGCGAGCTGAACAATATAGATAACCAGCGCGGTAATAAACCCTCCGGTAACAGAAACCTCTCCAAACAGTCCCAGTCCATATCCGTGAAATAAAAGTACAGCGATAATTGTCTGCATCAGGTAGTTTGTTAAAGCAAGCCTGCCCATAGAGGCGAAAGGAAGAAGAAAACGGCGAAGACTCTGACTTTTTGCGGCCAGTACAAAAGAAGAAACGTACCACAGGGTCAGCACCGGCCCGGCAATGTAATTCAAGCCGTCTCCAAGGCCGGCACTTATTCCGCCGGGGAGGGTTATCCATTCCTGTTTAAGAGCTGTAACGACAGCATTTAAAATGAGTCCCAGCCACAGGCTGTGTATAAAGAGACGCTTCCATGTTCTCAAATGGGCTGCCGCCTCTGTGAACATATTCCGGCGCCCGAAATAAAAACCGAGCAGAAACAGCCCGAGAATAAATGGCACAGAAAACGGAAGCTGCAGTAAAACGAATATGACTTCATTACTCAGCCGGTAAGTTAAAATATCAATGTAGGATCCGTCTTTCATGACGGAAATACCCGAAGCAACAGACCGTTCAGCGGGCTCCGGGCTCATAGAGGCGGTTCCTGCAGAAGCAGCAGTCAGAAGGAGCGTCATAAAGAATCCCGAAGCAAAGATAAGCCCGAGCGCCCAAGTTAAAACTGCTTTACTGCTTCTGTAAGTAAACATAAGCAAAAAGAAACCGGTCACCGCGTATAAATGGAGAATATCCCCCGACCACAAAAATACGAGATGAATCGTTCCAATAAACAGCAAAAAAAGAAGCCGGCGCTGAAAAATACGGTCAGCAGAAAAGTTTTTTTCCGTCAGACGCTGGTAAAACATATAAAATCCGAGACCAAATAAAAAAGAAAACAAGGGATAAAACTTTCCAATGACAAAAAAATCCAGCAGCGTATTGACAGCCTGATCGGCTGCTGTAGTCTCTGTGAGGCTGGTGTTTACCATGTCTGCGTACTGGCTGAAGCCCAGCGCTTTAAACGCAGCCATGTTTGCCAGTATAATGCCGAGCAGGGCAAAACCACGGAGCATGTCGATCGTATGTATACGTTCTGTTAAAGCAGTTGCCTGCGGCATATGAGTGCCCCCTTCTTAGGAACTGGATACAGTATACCAAAACTACGCACAGATGAAGCAAAGGTTGCGGTAATTCCTGAAAGAAAGATTACTGGAAGAAAAATAAGGGTAGTAAGTAAAGTACGGCAAATATGTCATTTCTCTACATTGATAGAGAATATAAAAATACAGGAGCGCTTTATCATATACCGATGCGCACGCCTCCCGAAACACGTTTAGAAAAGGAGAGATATATTGAGAACAATAGAAATTAACATTCTTGAAGACGAAATGCATGGCACAATTGATGAAACGCATAAGTTCAAGTTTAGTAAGATGGAAGAAAGGTCCAAAAAAAGCTTTCCCTTTGGCTTATTTAAAGGGCACGCAAAGGAGCATTCAAACGCCGCGTATCTTGAGATCTACCAGGAAGAACAGCGGGTGCTTTACTGGGAGCTGGAAGATTTTCAGGACCAGGATTCCCTCGTCTTTACCCGGGAAGGCCTGCTTGAAGAAGGAGAATGGAATCCGGAAGAACTCACGCTTGAGGGCCTGCGCGTAGAATTCTACGAACCAAAAATATAGAAATTCGTACATAACGGGAATCCGCCTCTAAGACTGCTGCCTCTACGTCCTTGTTATGGTAATTTTCACATTTTACCACTATTTGGGAGGGGTTATCATGTTTGCTTTTTTGATCGGACTGCTGATTGGAGTTATTTTTTCCGCCATGATTTTTACGATAAAAACCCAGCGGGCCGCGCACGTCCGCACCCAGCAGGAAAGCATTCACCGGCTGCTTGCAAATGAACGGAGGAACCGCTTTGATGTACGGAGTATGAGATGAATACAGAAAAAGAACCGGGACTTGAAAAAGTTTCCGGTTTTTTTATGTGGGTTTCATTTAACAATAAAGCAAGTTAAACGCAGATTATTGAAATTAAATGATTGAACGAAGCGCCGGGGTGGGAATGTAACTATAGAATATCATTTATTAAGGTGGTATTTGTAGGCACAACGGCCGGCCTTCCCGGGGAGGTAGGCCTTTATTTTTAAAACAAATACATAGGGGCTTAATCAGGGCCTTTAAATTTAATAGGGAGATATTAAGAGGAGGAGCAGGGATGGCTGAAAATCACTCAAGTGAAGATCTCAAAGAACAACAGAAGCAGTTGGGAAGCTACCTCGGAAAATTATTGCGGGATCACTTTGGGAAGGGGCCTGAATCGGTCTATGTCAGTATTGATCCTCATTGTATCGTGATGCATATTCGTAAATTTCTTTCTCCTATGGAGGAAGTGATTATGGGCCAAAGAAACCAGGAAGCGGTGGAAGAACTCCGTGAGACTATGATGGAGCAGATTCTTCCGGAAGTGAAGCACTACCTTTCCAGAACCGTGGATATAGAGGGATGGGAATTTTACTTTGACTGGAATATTGAAAACCGCTCAGGGATGATTACTGCCCTGAATTCCCAGGAACTCAAAACCAAAAAAGAGAAAAAGAAACTGGAGTATGAAGAAAATATTAAAAGAAAAGTAAATGATGTCAGTGCTAAAACAGAAAAAATTCCTGACGACATTGCAATGTATCAGGTTAACGAACGAACATTGATAGCTGTCCGGACAGGTATTTTAATTTTGATTGAAAAAGAATTAATCAATCTGGGCCACGGGGCAACCTTAAAAACAGCAAAACGCCACCTGGAAAAGCAGCTGTTAAATGAGATGCGCTTTGACAGCCTGTTCGGTACGAAGGTCCGTGATATTTTCGTCGACTGGGATTTTTATAACGATACGAGTGTGGTCGTATTTGTTACAGACCCTGTGCCGGCGGTGGAATAGCTCTATGAATATGTAAAAGCCAGACCGATACCCGGACTGGCTTTTTTGTACACCCGCAGGGTTAGCGGACGGCGACTTCGCTTTGGATTGTCTGAGCTAGACGTTCGACAATGCCTAGCTTCAGCAGACCGCTGCCCTCTGCGCTAAGTGGATAACCGAGAGGAACAGTGCGGCGAAGCAGCTGTGCATACATCTCCGGCTCAGAAATACGCCGGCCAAACCCTGATTCGGCCCAGTTAGTTACAAGAGCAAGGGCGCCGGAAACGTGGGGGGCTGCCATGGACGTACCACTTAGCCTGGCGTAAGAGCTTCCTGTATAAGTCGAAAGAATTGAAGCTCCCGGGGCCACCAGGTCAATTTCGTCATTGGTATTTGTGAACGGAGTCAACTTGGTGGAAAAGTTTACCGCCCCAACCTGAATGACTTCATTATAAGCACCTGGATATGCGAACTCTTCGGTACCTGCGTCCCCGTCTCCTTCATTTCCAGCGGCGCAGACAACAGCGATATCGGCTGCAACTGCTTCTTTGATGGCCTCATGAAGCTCAGGCACGTCCTGTGGACCGCCAAGAGACATACTGATCACGCGAACCTGTTCTTCGTTGCTGCCGCGCCAGGAGACCGCGTAGCGGATAGCCTCAATAATTCCCTGCATGCTTCCGCTCCCGGTTCCGTTCAGTGCTTTTAAAATCAGCAGTCTGGCTTTTGGGGCAACCCCGGCTATACCGAGGCCGTTGTCTGCAGCGGCGATGGTGCCGGCCACATGGGTGCCGTGGCCGTTGTTGTCTTCAATCATGGATGGGTCCCCGTAGTAGTCACTGGTGAAATTACGTCCGCCGACAATTTGATGCTGCAAATCTGGATGATCCGTCTGACAGCCGGTATCAATAACTGCGATAATATTGCCCGTTCCCTGAGACGTTTCTTTCCATTGCGATGGTGCTTCGATCATTTCCACCCCGGCTGGCACGTAAGATGTTGCAGAAACACCGCTTTCTTTCCGGAACGGAACTAAAGATACATAACTCATAATAATGCCTCCTTATTAGGCTGTAATAGCGTTACCTGGTATAAAAAGGCATGATCGAAGGGAAAAGTAAACCACTGAAAAAAACAGGACCGGGGGGACCCGGTCCTGCATCTTGTCGCGTTGTTACTCCGCCTGAGCCTGGTCAATGCATTCCTTTGCCGGCTCTGCTGCAGCAGGAACTTCTACGTCTTTCCCGTTCTTATACTTTTGGAGTATAGAAATCAGCTGGCCGCGGTTAAAGCCGGAGTCATTTTTATTTGGATTGCCGTTTGGCACCAGTTCATGAACTTCATCGATAATACATTCTTTTGTTACATTCTCAACGGGGGCTTCCGGTTCTTCAATGGCCGGTTCCCCGACTTCAAGGGCGATCCGTCCCTCTGTTTCATAATCCACGGCGCCTTCTGTTTCCATTAAGAATTCAGCATAGGTGATCATACTGTTGGTCACAAGCCCGGCGTCAGGTTGGATAATTTCTCCTTCGAAATTATAGCCGTCCCCGCCGTCCGCGAGGAAATTTGGCAGAGCGACCGAGTAGGTTTCTGTGCTTTTTACCGGCTCCCCGTCAATAGTGAGCCCGGCTCCGTTAAATGTTCCGTCTTCAGTGGTGTAAATAGTGTAGTTCAGCCCGGACGTCTGCAGGTCCACCTGCTCGCTGCGATTGTAGGACTGTTCAATTACATCCTCAAGAGCTTCCCCCGTCATATTCATTTCAACGATATTATTTCCAAACGGTTCAATGGAATAAATATCTCTTGCAGTAATTTCACCAGGCTCGATGCCAGCCCGTAGGCCACCGTTGTTATAAACAGCCACGTCTGTATCCGTAGTATAGCGCATGGAGTCGGTCCAGAAGTTACCAAGAGGGGCGTCTTCCTCATAGCGGCTGTCTCTAGACAGGCCGGTATTTGTTTCCCCGATGACTTCTCCCAGCAGTTCATCGGCTTCTGCTATATAATCATCCGCCTTCGCCTGAACGTCTTCATTCATCGCTTCTATGCTCTCGATATCATGCAGCTGTCCTTCAGTATTTGTTACTTCTCCGGTTTCATCATCCAGGGTGAAAGTCATTTCTCCAATAAAATCGAGGCTTGAACCTGCTTGGGCAATAGGGGTGCCATTTACGACAGCTGGCTCTTCAAGAACAGTGTGCGTATGACCGCCAATAATGGCATCAAAAAAGTCCACGTCCTCTGCGAGCTGCTCATCCTCGCTATAGCCTATGTGGGTGAGAGCAATAAATAGGTCTGCGTTTTCTCCAAGGGTTTCGTACGACTCTGCCACCCCTGCATAGTTGTTGTCAAAGCTAAGTCCTTCGATGCCATCAGGCGCTGTACCAGGCGGCGCCTGGGTCAATCCAAGAAGGGCAATGTCGATGCCGTTAACGTTAATTTCGTCATAGGCGGCGGGCTCTTCAATAGGAATGGAGCTGTCTTCAACTGAGGTATTGGCACTAATCCAGGTGAAATCACTGTCTGCTTCATTCCGGGCGAAGACTTCCTGACCGTAATCAAATTCATGGTTGCCGATCGTCATCGTTTCAAGTCCGACATCGTTCATTAAGTCGACCATAGGAGCGCCGTCCTGCAAATCAACTACAGGGTCACCGCTAAAAATATCTCCGGGACTGACAAACACGACGTGATCTGATTCTGCTTTTTTCTCATCAATATAGCCGGCAAGCTTTCCCATATCCTCAATAGATGAATGGATGTCATTGGCGTGAATGACTGTGACTTCCGTTTCTCCCCCGGCTGCGCCGGCATTAGCTGCAGGCAGCACAAAAGCAGCAGAAGCGCCGGCGGCAATTCCCCACCGTAAATATGAGTTGTTCATGTAATCCCCCCTGATATGTATAAAAGCACCAATTAAAATGTAAGAAAATTTTGATCTTTTGCCAATAAGCAGGAATTACTGCTTGTAAACAGAGGGGAAAAGGCAGAGGATATACCCAGGTTTCGGCAGACTAATACTACAGTCTTTGGAAAAATTTGCGCCTGCCTCTACTATTTTTTTGCATCCAAAGTCGCGATTCTTTTAGATTATTAAGCCGGCTTTTCTGCCGGCCCTCCGCGTTTAGCCATGAATACGTAGGTTGCGAGAGCCAGGGCACTCATTAGAAAGATGGTCAGCCCCATGGGAACGGCGGTATCTTCGCCAGCAATGCCCACCATTGGGGCCGTAACGGCACCAAGCACAAATGGCAGAAGGCCTAAAAGTGCCGAAGCGCTGCCAGCGACATGGCTCTGGGTTTCCAACGCAAGGGAAAACGAAGAAGTAGCGACAAAGCCGATAGAGGTAACAAAAAACAGAATAGGGAACACAATGCCCCAGAGCGGCCCTTCAAAAATAACGACCACAAGCAAAGCCAGACCGGCGATAAAGGCCATCACAAGTCCGGATTCAAGAAATATCTTTTCAGAGATAACAGAGGCAAAACGGCCGACCATAAACGTGCCCAGAAGAAGGCCGAGCCCGTTTAATCCAAACAGAATACTGAACACCTGCGGGGACACGCCGTATATATTTTGATAGATAAACGGGGTACCGGCCACGTAGGCAAAAATACCGCCGATCATAAACCCCTGGGAGAGAGCGTATCCTGAAAACTGCCGGTCTTTAAGAAGAGATACAAAATTGCTGAAGGTAGTCCCCAGATTGCTTGGCACGCGGTCGTCTACAGGAAGGGTCTCACCTAACCGGAACGCTGTGATCAGGAGCAGAATAGTGCCAAGTACAGAAAGCGTTAAAAAGATACCGGGCCAGCTGGTGAAAAGGAGCACTCCACTCCCTATAGAAGGGGCGAGCAGCGGCACAAGGTTGTTGACAAGCATCAACAGGGCAAACAGCTTTGTGAGTTCAGCTCCACTGCTGACATCCCGGACAATTGCCCGGGAAATAACGAGTCCGGCTGAAGCCGCAAAGCCCTGTATAAAACGTCCGGCGATCAGAATGAAAATGTTCGGCGCAAAAATGCAGGCAGCTGACGCTGCAATATAAACGATTAGTGCTATAATGAGCGGCCGGCGCCGGCCATACACATCACTGAGAGCTCCAGCGACGAGCTGGCCAACACCGAGCCCGAGCAGACAGGCCGTTAAACTCAGCTGTACGACGGAAGCACTGGTTTCATAGGAAGCGGTAATATCAGGAAGGGCGGGAAGGTACATATCAATAGTTAAAGGAATCAGTGCTGCAAGTGCTCCGAGCAGGACGACAAAGCGGGCCCGCTTGAAGCCGGTTAATTGGTTCATATATGTAAGCCGCCTTTCTAGCTGAAAATGAAATAGATGAAAATGCTCAAATCTGGTTCAGCTTACCTAAAAAAAGAAAAGATGGAAAGTTTTTTGCTCATATCATAAAAATAAAATGCTTTTACAGGTATAATTTTTGGGGAAATAAGGCGTAATGCCTCGCTTCTCCGTTATAATAAAGATAGATACTTAGGAGGAAGGCGTTATGAAAGCAAAATTAAAACACTATGCTCTGAGGCTGACAATTACGGTCGGTGCCGCTATTCTACTTCTAATGCTTTCCCGCTTTTATCTGCATCTCAACCCTGAAGATGTAAAAGGATGGATGGAAAGCATTGGGTTTTTTGGCCCTGTCGTCCTGCTGCTGTTATTTGTAATCCGGCCGTACCTGTTGATTCCTCTCCCAGTGATCGCCGTGGCCGCCGGGTTTTTGTTCGGACACTGGCTGGGAGCTGTCCTCATTTTTCTTGGAGCCGTGCTGGGCGCCACCGTTTCTTTTTTCACGAAGCGTCGTAAGGCGGGCGATTTAGACTTAGGTGATAAAAACATGGAGGAACTGGACAAAATCAAAGAAGAGCTCGAGGATCACGGGTTCAAATTTTTATTAATGCTCCGGCTCATTCCGGTGCTTCATTATGATTTATTGACCTCTCTCAGTGCCCGTCTGGATGTTGGGTGGAGGCAATACCTTGGCGCCACCGTGATCGGTACTATACCTAGGGCTGTGCTGCTGGGCTTTTTTGGCTCGAGCATTCTTTCCTTCGAGCCATTGAAAATGATTATTCTGGGTGTGGTGGCAGTGGTAATAGCTGTGCTCGGCTTTGTGCTTAAACAGAACGTAGAAAACAAATTTGATACAGAAGAATTGAAAGAAGAAACCAAACAGCTGCAGCCGCCGGTATGAACACCACCGGTCCGCAGTAAGAAGGGAAGAAAAGCATGGATCTGAAGCTTGCGGGAAAAACAGTACTGGTATTGGCATCGAGTCGGGGCCTTGGAAAAGCATCGGCCGCGGCATTTGCGAAAGAAGACGCTAATATCATGATTACGGGCCGCTCGGAGGAGAGCCTGAAAGAGGCAGAAAAAGAGCTCCTATCTCTAAGCTGCCGCGGCCGGGTTGGTTATTATGTTTGTGATATTACGAAGGAAGCAGAGATTAAAGCGCTTGTGGAACATACGATGAAAATATTCGGTGCGGTCGATGTGCTCGTTAATAACGCCGGCGGCCCTCCTGCCGGCACATTTGAGGACTTCGATGACGACGACTGGCAGAGGGCATTTGACTTAAATCTGATGAGCTTCGTGCGTGCAATACGCGCAGTGCTGCCATCGATGAAGCAAAGTGGGGGCGGACGAATCGTCAACATTACGTCTTCTTCAATGAAGCAGACGCTGGACAATTTAATTTTATCGAATACGTTCAGAGCCGGCTTGATGGGCCTTGCCAAAAGCCTGTCCCAGGAACTTGCACCACATGGCATTCTCATTAATTCCCTGGGCCCCGGAAAAATAGCCACGGACCGGGTAACAGAGATCGACGGAAGAAAGGCTGAACAGGAGAGTAAGAAAGCAGAGGACGTACGCCGGGAGTCGGAAGCAGCTATCCCGCTTGGGCGCTACGGGTATCCGGAGGAGTTTGCTGGCCAGGTCGTTTTTTACGGATCCTTCGCTAATACCTATGTCACCGGCCAGACACTGCTCGTGGACGGCGGACTGATAAAGGCGCTTTAAGGCGGGAAAATGTACCCTCTTCGCTGCCGGATAACGCTTATGCCATATTTCATATAGAAAAGCGAGAAGATGTCAGCGTCCGGCAGATAGGCTTTTGTGGCCACCCTCTCACTTCTGGCCGATTTGACGAAGCGGTTTTTAAAAGTCATGTTCTTATTATGTAACGTAAACGGGGATGCGGCTGGAAGATGTGCCAAAGTGACCTTCTCCTGGCGGTTCAGATGGATTAGGAAGAAAAATAAAGCGGAGCGCGTAACAGAAGCGCTCCGCTTGTTTTATTACTGGTCGTGGGAAATAACAATCTTGCCGAAGAAGTTTTGGCTTTTCAGGTGGCGGTAGGCTTCCTGGGCCTGTTCGAATGGATAGACTGTATCAATTACCGGCGTCAGCTGATGGGCAGCGATGGCTCGATTCATGGACTCGAACATATCCCGGCTGCCGACACCAATCGTTCTTGTGGAAGCCTTTCCGAACAGGTCGTAGTAATCGATTTTGTCCCCGGTTCTTGTAAGCACACCGATTAAAGCTACTTCTTCGCCGGGGGCGACGGCTTCAATGGATTGATGAAACGAAGCAGGGCCGACCACTTCGACGACACGATTTACGCCGCCGTTGGAGAGCTCTTCTGCCCGCTTTCCCCAGTTGGGCGTGTCGTTGTAATTGATAATGTTGTTAGAACCAAGCTCCTGCAGCTTTTCCTCTTTCCAGCTGCTCGAAGTGGTGGAAATAACACGAAGGCCGAGAATTTTCGCGAGCTGTACGGCGAAAACAGAAACGCCCCCAGTGCCAAGCGTCAGCACCGTATCTCCCGGTCCAGCCGGGGAAGGGCCGTGCAGAGCATTCCAGGCAGTCACCGCTGCGCATGGAAGCGTGGCTCCCTGCTCGTACGTCAGGTGGTCCGGCAAACGAACGAGCTCTTCGGGGTCGATCACCTTATAGTCCGTCAGCCAGCCGTTACTGTGTGTGCCATACGGCTCCATGTACGAAGGGCGCTTTCCGCCGAACCATTCCCTCGTGAAATTGCCGGCTACCCGGTCTCCGACGCGGAAGCGGCGCACATCTTCGCCTGCTTCAACAATTTCCCCAGCGCCGTCTGACAGCTGGACGAGATTTTCCCGCAGCTCTCCCGGATAGCCGCCTTCGACCATAGCGAGGTCCCGGTAGTTTAAGGAAGTAGCTTTCACTCGGACGAGCACTTCTCCTCGCTGGACCTGCGGCATTGATTCTTCTGTCATTTCTAAATTCTCTATGCTTCTCGGCTCACGAAGCCGAAAAGCCCGGTTTTGTGCTGATGCCATCGTATAGCCTCCTCGGATGTTTGAACTCGAACTCCTTACTGTTCATTCCCTGGAAAACGATTTTTTAAAAGAAAGCAGCTTGATTTTAATTAAAAAAATAATTGGAAAGCAATATTAAGGGTTGTACTGTAAAAACACAAGAAACTCTATTAAGCTGAATGTATAAGAATGAATCGCGGGATTGAAGCAGGGCGGGGAGGCACATTTGAATACAGTGGGGGGTTGACATGTATAAATTAATCGCCGTAGATATGGATGGAACTATGCTGAATGATCAGCATGCATTGACGCCCGAGGTTATCCAGGCTGTCCGGAACGCAAAAACAGCCGGCATCAAAATCGTGCTGTGCACCGGGCGTCCGCTTCCGGGTGTCCAGCGTTACATTGACGAGCTGTCGCTTCGGGAAGAAGGAGACTATATTGCTGTATTTAACGGGGCGCTTGTTCAGGAGACGTTTACAAAAAAGGTTGTTAATCAGCTTGATATGCTCTATGAGGATGTCCGGGAACTTGAAGTGCTGAGCCGGGAGCTGCCAATAGCTATGCAATATTTTAGTGAAGAGCATATTTACACGCCGCAGAAGGACATTGACCGATATACCGTGCTTGATGCGTATTTAAATAATATACCGCTCCGCGTTCGTACGCTTGAAGAAGTCGGGCCCTCTGTGGCGCTGCCGAAGGTGATGTTTGTCGGTGACAAAGAAGACATCGACCGGACAGAACTTTTACTGCCGGCGGGAATTAGAGCCAGAAACGAGATTATGCGCAGTACCTCGCATTTCCTGGAATTTCTTCATCCAGAAGCAAGTAAAGGCAACGCAGTGATGGATCTGGCTGCCCGGCTCGGTATCACCCGGGAGGAAGTAATGTGCATTGGAGACAACGGCAACGATTTATCTATGATAAAGGCAGCAGGGTGCGGAGTGGCAATGGGCAACGCCATCCCGGAAATCAAGGCGGCAGCCGATATTATTACATTCACAAACAATGAAAACGGCGTGGCAGAAGCGATCAACAATGTATTGCTGCATGCCCTTTAAGTATTAAAGCCTTTATCCCATGTGGATAAAGGCTTTTGCCGTATTTCCCGGGAAATACTTTTATTCAAATGGATACCGGAAGTTCCACTGCCGGCGTGCTTCGTCCATCAGTGTCATCACATCGGAAGAGTACTGAAGGAGAGGGGCGTACTCCATGCTGGAGACAGAGCGTTCCATTTCCCGGATTTCGTAATGCAGAGCTTTTGAAGCCTCGCCCTGGGTAACGCGCTCGGTTTCTCCGTTAGTGTACTCGATGACTGCCTCGTCGGCACGCGGAAAATTCTCGACTGTAATCGCCCCTTTATCGCCAGCGATGATTCCTCTTTTGGGAAGTTTGGAGCTGAAGGAAAGCTGGACGACAGCGATTTGGCCCCGGTTGTTTTTTAGGACGATGCCGGATTGGTCATCCACGCCGCTCCCCGCCATTTCCCCAATGGTTGTTATCTCAGTGGGCTGCTCTTCAAGGAAAAAACGGGAGAAAGAGAGGGCATAGACACCGATATCGAGCATCGCGCCCCCGGCGAGATCCGGGTTAAAGAAGCGGTTGGTCGTGTCATACTCTTTAATAGTGCCAAACGTCACGTTAATAGAGCGCACGTTGCCAATTACCCCATCTGCGATTTTTTGCTGAAGCTCCCGGTGAAGCGGGTGGTAATACAGCGTCACTGCTTCAAGCAGCACCAGGCTCCGTTCGGAAGCGAGTGCTGTCAGTTCGTCGAGCTGCTGCTTGTTAACGGTGATCGCCTTTTCGCAAAACACATGCTTCCCGCTTTCGAGACAATGCCTGGCGATCTCATAATGGTTCGTATGGGGAGTGGCGATATAGACGATATCAAGCGCTTCGTCTTCGAGGCATCTGTCTAGCGAGTCAAAAGGATGCTCAATGTTAAAATCACTTGCAAAGCTTTCAGCTTTATCCATTGTGCGGGAGCAGACAGAATGTATCCCGCCTTGCTCATCGTTTAATGCTTCAGCAAATTTCCCGGCAATATTGCCGGTGCCGATAATGCCCCAGTTAAAGCTCATACGCCTCACACCTTTTCATTTAGTAGTTTACCCGGCTATTATATCGCAGTTAGAGAATTATAAGGGGATAATTTTCAATTTAAACAGGGCAGGTGAAATTCATTTTGCCTCTTTTCCACTGATTTTATGGTACGTATCTTCATGGCAGATAACGAAAAGCTGGGCATCCTCCGGAATATGTTCGTCGAGCTTATGGTTAATGTTTAAGTCATCGTGGTCTGAGACGAGAGTGGCCCCTTCTTCGAGCAGATCCATATAAGCTTCGCGGTACGTCCTCCAGGAGGGGCGTTTAGGTATTTCATATAAATCTTCCCCGTGCCTTTTGGATAACAGCTGTGAGACGATCCTGGAGGTGCCCCGGCTGAAGGCGGAACGGACAGCCAACTGCGAGATCATTTCCGAGCTCACAATAAACTCATCCACCTCCACATGAGTAAAATTATGAATATTGTTTCGTTCTTTGACCTCCACGATAGTGTAAATGTCTTTAAAGTGCCGTTGGATGCTTGTAGCAATTAATAATGATTTCCCATCGATGTAAGAAGGATCATGAATGTATTCTCCGCTGATGGTAATTTCATTTGGAAAAATAAATACCGCCCGGGCTTCGTTGATATTGGCCTGCTCCAGTACTTCCTTTTCGACTGGGTTGCCGCGGACATAAAACAAGCGGTCGTGGTGATAAGGAGTCTCTTCAAATTGATCGATGAGCACGATCTCAATATTTTTTTCCGTATTTAAAATTTCCTGGATAGCGATTTTTGCATGCTTGCTCCAGTCGGCAATCACAATATGCTCTCTTCCGTTGTAGACCAACTTCCCCAGCTCCTTTCTGCGGTTATACACATACATAAAATCAATAATCTTACTGATCACAATAGAAATCAGGCCGATACCGACCAAATACAGAAACACCCCATACAGTTTTCCGGGAACCGTGTCCGGCACGTAATCGCCGAATCCGACAGTTGTGACAGAGGTCATCACCCACCAGAAGCCATTAAACGGATTGCCGAATTCCTCAGGTTCTATGTAGTAAATTGCAAAGGAGCTGCCCCCAATTACCAGGGCAGTGATTAAAAAAATAACAGCTGTATTCACATTAATTAAACGCTCAAAAAATTTATTAAAAAACATCCTGTGGCCTCCTCCCTGCTAAAGTACTATTACCCCTATTAATGTCCGGAAAATCTCAAACTTACAAAGTAAAATTTTTAGTAAAAACTTTATTTCTGCTTTGCTTTCCGCTATAATGATGAAAAGACTAAAGGAGGAACTTCCATGAATAGAGCAGTACTGGAAGAATTTGAACAACAGTATTCCCGCCAGGCAGAACGGCTGTTTTTTGCTCCCGGCCGTATTAATGTGATTGGCGAACATACAGACTACAATGGAGGGTTTGTTTTTCCGTGTGCTATTACAAACGGGACATATGCAGCAGCGGCAGGCCGGAACGACCGACAGCTGCGGCTTGTGAGCGGTAATTTTTTGGACAAAGGAGTGATAGCGCTACCATTGGACGACCTTTCTTTTCAGCCGGAAGATGATTGGGCGAACTATCCAAAAGGAGTATTTGCCGTTTTGGCTGCAGAAGGCTATTACCCTGAAACCGGCTATGATATTTATTTTTCCGGAAATATCCCAAACGGTGCCGGATTGTCTTCTTCAGCATCGATCGAGCTGGCCACAGTGGTTCTTCTCAATGAGTGCGAAGGATGGGGACTTTCCATGAAAACTCTCGTTCAGTATGCTCAGCAGGTGGAAAACAAGTATATCGGTGTTCAGACCGGTATCATGGATCAGTTTGCGATCGGTTTTGGTAAAGACGGGCACGCCATGCTGCTTGACTGTGCGTCGCTTGAATATGACTACGCCCCGTTGCCAACAAAAAAATATACTATTTTGATTATGAATACAAATAAGTCCCGGGAGCTCGCAGGCTCAGCCTATAATGAACGGCGGGCAGAATGTGAAGAAGCGCTGGCAGAAATGCAGCAGCACCGGCCTATTACAGGCCTTTGTGAGTTATCGGTAGAGGAGTGGAACCAGCTCAGCCATGAGATCAACAATGAAACGGTCCGGAAAAGAGCCCGGCACGTCATTTACGAGCATGACCGGACAAAACAGGCAGTGGAAATGCTGAAAGCGGAAAATTATGAAGCGTTTGGCCGGCTGCTCAATGAGTCGCACCGCTCGTTGAAGGAAGACTATGAAGTGACCGGCCTCGAGCTCGATACGCTGGCCGAAACGGCCCAGCAGCAGCCGGGTGTCATAGGCGCACGGATGACCGGGGCCGGCTTTGGCGGCTGTGCGATAGCATTTGTCGAACATGACCAGGCGGAAGAGGCAGAGAAGATTATTGCTGCGGTGTATGAAAAAGAGACCGGCCGTAAAGCTTCGTTTTATAAAGCTGCCGCTGGTGGTGGGGCCCGGGAGCTGGCAGGGGCCGGGCAAAAGTAGAAAAGGAGAGGTTCTATGGCCATCCAGGTGGATTCAGTCATCATGTCGCTCGTCGACTGGGCAGAAGAGAATAACCTAATTCATGCAGAAGATAAGGCGTATGCACGTAATCAGCTGCTGCGGGAACTTCATCTCGAAGCGATTGATGAAAATGCAGCAGCCGGGCCACAGCCGTTTGAGGAACTGCTCGGGCAGCTCACCTCTTATATGGTGGAGGCAGGGATCGTGGAAGATTTGCTCGACAAGCGGGAACAGGCTAAAGCAGATCTCATGAACATCTTCCTTCCGCTGCCTTCCGAGGTGCAGCGAATCTTTGAAGAAAAGTACCGCCGAGACCCGGCTGAAGCTACCGATTATTTTTACTGGCTGAGCCGGGCCTCCAACTATATTCAGATGGACCGCGTGGCCAAAAACGTTCACTTCCCATACGTGTCTTCCTATGGAACGGTTGATATTACGATTAATTTATCCAAGCCGGAAAAAGACCCGCGCGATATTGAAGCAGAAAAGCAGAAGGGTGCGTCGGTTTCGTATCCGAAATGTGTGCTGTGTAAAGAAAATGAAGGATACCCGGGGCGGATCGGCCATCCCGCCCGTTCGAATCACCGGTTAATCCGGACAGAGCTTGAAGGGGAAACCTGGTATTTGCAGTATTCTCCTTACATTTATTACCCGGAGCATTCCATTCTTCTCAGTGAATACCACCGGAATATGAAAATTAACCGGGCCACCTTTACCCGGCTGCTTGGATTTGTAGAGCAGTTTCCGCATTATTTTATGGGGTCGAACGCTGATCTTCCGGTAGTGGGCGGATCGATTTTATCCCATGACCACTACCAGGGCGGAAGGTACACCTTCGCCTTGGAAAAAGCGGAACCGGAGGCCGTATTTGAGGCACCGGCACATTCCGGTTTGACTATAGAAATTATTCATTGGCCGATGAGCGTTCTGCGGCTTCGCTCCGAGGATCAAACAAGCGTCATCGAGGCGGCGGAAGTTGTACGGGAAACATGGCAGGATTATACTGATACGGAGCTTGGGATAGAAGCTTACTCCAACGGTGAACCACACAATACAGTAACGCCGATTGCGCGGAAAAACGGCAGCGCCTGGGAAATGGATATAGTGCTGCGCAACAACCGGAAGACAGAAGAGCATCCATACGGCTTGTTTCACCCTCATGAAGAAGTGCATCATATTAAAAAAGAGAACATAGGCTTGATTGAAGTGATGGGGCTGGCCGTGCTCCCGGAGCGGCTGCTCGGTGAGCTCGAGCAGGTTGCTGCATTTGCTGCAGGAGCAGCAGAGACTGTCCCCGGCCAGCATGAGGCGTGGGCTAAAGAGCTGCGTGAACAGCTTCAGGGACGGCCAGAGGCTGAAGTACGACAGGGAGTCGAGCAGGGCGTCGGGAGAAAATTCATGGAAGTGCTGCACCATGCCGGTGTTTTCAAACAAACACCAGAAGGGCGCCGCGGGCTCCGCCAGTTTTTGCAGGCCCTCCCTTTAAAGCTAAAAGAATAGTAAAAGGAAGCTGATGACATGGCAACGATAAAGGATATTGCAAAGGAAGCCGGTGTGTCGATAGCGACTGTATCCCGGGTGTTAAACTACGATAATACCCTGTCAGTAGCGGAAAGCACAAAGCAGCGTATTTTCCAGACCGCAGAAGCATTGAATTATACGAAGCACGCAAAACGTAAACAGGCTGTACAGGCGCTTACCATCGTTTACTGGTACACCGAACAGGAAGAACTCGAAGACCTGTACTATCTGTCCATCAGGCTGGGTATTGAAAAGCGTTGCGAAGAACTGGGAATCCGGGCCAGGCGCCTGCTTCTGGAGGAGTTTCTGGAGCAGGAGACATCCGAAAGCGAGCCGGTTATTGCGGTAGGTAAATTCAGCCCAGCGCAGGCAGGTCTTCTTCAGCAAGTAAGCACGCAGCTTGTTTTTGTGGATTCCAGTCCGGGGGAAGAAATGTTTGACGCTGTTATTGCCGATTTCCAGCGTGTCACAGAAAAAATTCTTTCATACCTTTGGGAGCTTGGGCATACACGCATCGGTTATCTTGGAGGACGGGAAACCTATCCATCGGAAACAGCCATCATTCCAGACCCCCGCGAGGAAACATTTAAACAGCTGATGGATGCACAGGGCCGGGACGCAGCTCCGTGGATACGCACAGGACGCTTTACTGTGCAGGACGGCTATGAATTAATAAAAAATGAGCTGGCCGCCATGAATCCGGAGGCCAGGCCGACAGCGTTGTTTGTGGCAAATGACACGATGGCCGTCGGGTGTCTGCGTGCACTTCACGAAGAGCAGATCAGAGTGCCGGACGATATCAGCGTCGCGAGCGTCAACGACGTCAGTGTAGCAAAGTTTGTTTACCCGCCGCTGACATCCGTGAAGGTTTACACAGAAGTAATGGGAGAAACGGCAGTAGATCTTCTGCTCGAAAGACTTGATGGAAGAAGAACGATTCCCAAAACGGTTCTGGTAGCGACTGAACTGCAAAAAAGAGAAAGCTGCGGCAGAGCTTAAACCTTTTTACACAAAAACGTATTTCAATTACAGAAAAAAGGGTATAGAACTAAAGTAAGTTTGCCATTAATCAAAAAAGGAGCGTGTACGATGAGTGCGAAAAAAGTATTGATCGTGGCCGGCGATGCCGTAGAAGCGCTGGAAGTGTACTACCCGTATTTTCGGTGTATGGAAGAGGGGTATCACGTGGATCTGGCGGCGGCCAGTGTCAAAAAGCTGCATACGGTGATACACGATTTTGAGGACTGGGAGACATATACGGAAAAGCCGGGATACGGCATCGAAGCGAATGTTGCTTTTGAAAATGTGAAGGCCTCTGATTATGATGCGTTAATCATCCCAGGAGGAAGAGCGCCGGAGCACATCCGGATGAACAATGACCTGCTTGAAATCGTGAAGCATTTCTTTGAAAAGGAGAAACCGATTGCGGTAATGTGCCACGGCAGCCTCGTACTGACTCCGATCGCTGAGGTGGCAAAAGGAAGAAAGATGACCGCTTACCAGGCCTGCAAACCGGAAGTAGAAAGCATGGGCGCGGAATACGTCAATGAAATGGATTATGTGGACAAAAACCTGGTCTCCGGGCATGCGTGGCCGGATCTGCCTGCCATTATGCGGGAGTTTGTGAAACAGGTGAACGAGGCTCCGGTGACAACGTAAAACGAGTGCTATGCCAGCCGGCTTTCACAAACCGGCTGGTTTTTTGCGTGCTGGGAGGCAGTCGGAGACATGTTCGTGCTAAAATAGAGCTGGATTACATAAAAGAAAGAAGGCACGGAGATGATGGAAGCTCTTTTATTACTGCTGACAGGTGTCTTAGCTGCTACTTGCGGTTCACTGGTCGGCCTGGGCGGGGCGTTTATTATAGTGCCGATACTTGCACTGTTTTTTCCAATGCAGGCCTCGGATATTGCCGGAACTTCGATGGCTGTCCTATTATTTACTGCTATTTCAAGCACATGGACGTATTCGAAGCAAAAACGGATTGATTATAAAAGCGGAGTCTATTTTGCGCTCGCCATGATGCCGGGCGCAGTTTTTGGCGCGTGGCTGACCCAGTTTTTCGATACCGACACATTTTATACCGCTTTTGGTATCTTTTTATTCTGTATGGCCCTGTTTTTGCTGTTCCGCCCGAAAAACAAACAGCGAAGCGCCGGCAGGCCCACGACCAGACGGACATTTACAGACCTTAGTGGCCATACATATGAATACTCGTACAATCGATGGATCGGCCTGTCGATTGCTCTCGGTGTTGGCGTTATTTCGACATCGTTTGGCGTGGGAGGAGGCTCCGTCATGGTACCGACGATGGTAATGCTGCTCGCTTTCCCTGCCCATATTGCAACAGCAACATCGATGTTTTTAATGGTGCTCTCGGCGGCAGTGGGGACAGGAGCCCATGCTTATTTTGGCCATGTGCAGTGGGAAAGTGTGCTCTGGCTGGCAATTGGTGCTTTAATAGGCGGCCAGGCTGGTTCTGCGCTTGCAGCAAAACTGCCGGGGGCCATTATTCTGCGTGTATTGGCTGCTAGTCTCATAGTTGTTTCACTAAGGCTGATCTTCGGCACAGCGTAAAAAATCCCGGCTCTTATATAGAGTCGGGATTTTTACTATTCACTGTTCGTTCTCGGTCTTAAAGTGCGATACGATTGTGTTTAATTCCTTGGACATCATATTCAGCGCTTCTGCGAGAGCGTCAATCTCTTCTACTGACTGAAGCTGCGTTTCCGAAGCGGAGGCTACGCTTTGAGAGGTGCCGGCATTGTGCTCCGAAATGGCCGAAATTTCATCGAAAGAAGCAGTAATTTCCTGTGAGCTTGCTGCCATCTGCTCCGAAGTAGCTGCTACGCTTTCAAGGCGTACACTTACTTCATTCGTATAATCTGAAATCTCCTGAAAAGCAGCCTTAGCCTGTTCAGTCATCCGCAGGCCGTCCTGCACCTCGCCAGTGACCTGCTCCATGGAAACGGCGGAATCCTGAATTTCAGTTTGAATTGTAGTAATGATTGAGGCGATCTGGGACGAAGAATCCCTGGACTGCTCAGCAAGCTTTCGGACTTCTTCAGCGACAACAGTAAACCCTTTGCCGTGCTCTCCTGCCCTTGCAGCTTCAATAGCTGCATTTAAAGCAAGCAGGTTTGTCTGCTCTGAAATGGTGGTGATGACGTTCAAGATGTTTTCAATTTCCCTGGAGCGGGCGCTCAGCGTCTGATTTACTTCATTGGAACGTTCGACGGACGTATGAATGGATTGCATCTTGTCCAGCGCCTCGCTCATAGTAACAAGACCATCGTTCGCTTTTTCTGTCGTTGAGGCCGCATGCTCGGAAATGGAGGTCGTACTGCCTGCCACTTCCTGAACCCCTTTAGAAACTTCTTCCATGGCTCCTGTACTTTCTTTAATGCTTACAGACTGTTGTTCGGAGCCGGACGCCACCTGCTGCAGGGAAGCATTGACCTCGGTGATAGCCTGGCTGGATTTATTGGAATTTGACAACAGCTGCTCTGATGAATCCTGAAGCAGCCGGGAGCTCATATCAAACTGGCCGATCAGCTCCTTCAGCCTGGTGCTCATCCGGTTAAAATGTTTGGCGAGCTGGCCGATTTCATCCTGCTGGTTCAGCTCAATGTCTTCTCCGGTTAAGTCATCATCGGCTACCTGCTTCACCCGTTCAGTAATTAAACGGATCGGTTTTGTAATACGGCCGGCGATTAGGAAAGCGGCACCGGTAATTAATAGAACCGCCGCCCCAATAATGGTAAGCACCGTCCATTTCAGGCCGTCGGTTGCTGCGAGAACCTCCTCCATCGGGGTCAGGAAGAAAATACTGTAGCCTGCTTCCTGAACGGGAGAGGCGGATACGAGTAATTGTTCATTGCTGTTGTCCAGCGTGGTAGAGGAAGCTTCTTCGTGTTCTCCGGCAAGCAAAGCCTGCCACTCACTGCTGATATCAGCCTGGCCGACCGGCTGGCCGATCAGATCCTCCTGCGGGTGAAGCTGAATCACATTTTGGTTATCGACGAGAATTGGCACAGCGCTGCTTTCATCACCGCTCCCAGCATAGCGCTCCATTAAAGCGTCGAAATTAACAGAAGCGGACATGACACCGGTGATATCCCCGTTAGAGGCAGTCACCGGAGAAGCCACAACCACGATACGGTTGCCGGTGGAATTGGAGGTGAGAACATCTGAAATCGTCGTTTCGCCGTTCATGCCATTTTTAAAATAGTCTCTGTCGCTAAGGTCAAGCTCTCCGATATTTTCTTCGGTAGTGTGCGCTTCCACGATGCCATCCGGTTCGGTGAATACGACCGTTTCAAACGTTTCGTCGCGGTCAATGATTTGATTCATCAGGCTGAGACGGGTATCTGTGTCACCGCTTTGCATGTCCTGGGTTCCCGCAGCGAGCACAATTTCATCGAGCCGTTTAACGAGCCAGCGGTCCATCTCCTCTGCGGCGGCTTCCGAAGCCATGGTCAGTTTTTCTTCTTCTTCGGCAACGACGACACTGCTGCTTTCCTGAAAGACAAAAAAAGCGACAGCAGCAGCCGGAAGCAGGCCAATCGCTAACAACCAAATAAGTAATTTTTTTCGAAGATTCAGCTGTAATAATTTTTCCTTCATGTTTATCCACTCCCCAATATGTAAACGAATACCTTCTCTTATTCATATCGGGCGAATGAAAAAAAAGTGAAGCTTTTCAGGAAGGTAGAAAGAGAGAATTACACGCCTCTGCCCACCTACAACAAGCAGCTTGCCGATCAATCCTTCAGCTGCATGCGGTCGTTAAAATACGTTTTGTAGCCGAGCTGGGTAAATAAAATTACGCTGAGAGCTACGGCTCCGGTAATGCCCAAAAGAATGGCAATCTGGTAGCCAATCGCTGTCACCGGATTGACGCCGGAAATAATCTGTCCGGTCATCATGCCGGGCAAAAACACGATTCCTGCGCCGACCATGTTGTTAATCGTTGGAAGGATGGCTGCATCGAATGACTGATTTACAAGTTTACGGGTAGCCTGGTTCGGCGTTGCCCCGAGCATTAGTGCAGCTTCCACCCGGGAGCGCTGGCTGTGCAGGTGTTCAGTGAGCGTCTGGACCCCAAGTGTAATACCAGTCATGGAATTGCCGATAATCATGCCGGCAATTGGAATAAAGTAACGCGGATTAAACCACGGTGCAAACTGGATAACGACAAAATTGAAGTACAGCAGGCTCAGAATGGTGCCGATGCTCATCGATACAGCAATCGCCCGTTTCATTTCCCGGCTCAGAGGACCACGGACGCGCTGGAAAATATTCCAGATTGCAAAGCTGAGCATAAAAAGGACAATCAGCGATGTGAGCCAGGGGTTCGGGTTTTCAAATAAAAACATGAGCACGTAGCCCATTAACAGCAGCTGAAACGTCATACGGAGCGAAGAAATCAATATTTCTTTCTCCCGGGGGATTTTCCGCCAGCGCACGATGACGAGCAGAAGAACGATAAACACGTAGGCGGCAAGAATTTGCCAGAACGACAGCTCGATAATAGAGGTGTTTTCAGTCATGTTTTCAAGCCTCCCCCTCTGGTAAATGAATCTGACTGAATGGTATGGTCGGCAAAATGGTCAGCCATCGCCGCTGCATGGCTGACGAAAATAACGCCTTTGGCAGCACGCCGGGCCTCGGCCAGAAATCGTTCCATGACGTTCCATTCCATATCTTCATCAAGCGCCGACGTCGGCTCGTCCAGCAAATAGACGTCGGGCCCGGCAAGAAGCAGCCGGGCGAGGGAGAGACGCTGCTGTTCTCCGCCGGACAGATTTTCGGCAGAGTCACTGAGCTGTTTATTCAGCATGCACTGTTGCGCCGCAGCAGTGAGCTTTTCTTCAGAAACTTCCTCCCTGCCGCTGAATAGTCTTCCGGCCTGAAGGTTTTCAGCTACTGTTTCCCCGAACAGCACCGGCTGCTGCGGAAGCATCATCACCTGCCTGCGCAATTCTGTGGGCTCCCAGTCGGAGAACGGTTTTCCATGGTAGGAAACAGTGCCGCTGTCCGGGCTGACCAGGTAATTGAGCAGACGCAGAAGTGTTGATTTTCCCGAACCGCTTGGGCCCGTGACAGCGGTGATGGTGTCCGCGGGGATGGTCAGCTGTTTCGTGTTAATAATGTTTTTATACTTTACGTTGTCCAACTGAAACATAAAACGGCCCCCTTTCATTAATTTAGATTATTGCCGGGAAATAATCGATGCGTAAATAAAAAAGCACTCATGAATATTTCCATGAGCGCTTGGGCAGAATGCTTGCTCAGACAAAATCGAGAATATATACGAGGCCGGTATATGCACTCAGCACAAACATACAGCCGAGAGCAAAAACGCTGAGCGGCGAGCGTCCGCGATGAAAGCTCTGCACCATCAAATATAAAAACCCGATGGATAACAGCACACTTAAAATGGTGATGGGATGCAGCTGCAGCTGGAAGGAAGCACTGTCGGGCACGGAAGCAGGGTAGAGCACATGAAATAAAAAGGCCGGGTTTTCATAATGCAGGCTGCCGCTTGGCTCCTGTTCGGTCATAAAAGCAGTAATAACAAAGATAAGTACGGCCGTCAGACTTTCTGCCCGCAGCCATTGCCGTGGATTATAATCTGTGACCTGTTGCAGGCGCCTGCGGATAAATATGCCATTAAAAAGTGCAAACATAAGGATAACTATATAAAACAAATGCTTCCAGACAAGGGCTTCGCCGTAAGGAAGAGCCCAGGAGCCGATAAATGGGTCTGTCAGCAGCTGCCCCATGATTACGCCAGTAAAGGCAATGATGATGACACACATGATAGCGATCAGTGTGAACCATTCCAAAAAAGAAGCCCATTGTTTATAGGAAATGGCAAACCAGCTGACCATTAAAAGCGTGCCAATCCACAGGCTCACCGCAAGCAGATGGAAAAAATGAAGCGTCCCGCCGATGAGCGGGATAGCGTTGGCGGCGTGGCCGGAGGCTCCTAAAGCTCCGATCATACCCATGATAAGAACCAGGCCAACGATGGCAGAAGCTCTGGACATTCCGGTGGAATGAAAAAAAAGAATGAATATCCCGAGCAGGAAAAAGCTCAGGACAAACAGCACTACCCAGCTCTGGCCTACTTCGTACTGGAACAGTATGCGCTCGAGGGCGCCGAAAAAAGGCATGTCTCTACCTGCAGCCACCGTTTGTGCGAGCATTGCGATAGGCACAAAAGAAACGACAGGAAGCAGGGCTGCGGCAACCGCCGGAACGAAAAATGGAATAGAAAGAGCCGGCCGGTGCGTTGCAGGGATAAGCTGAAGCACAAGCGTACCGGCGAGCACAGCAAAAAACAAATACTGCAGAGCGTTACCTGCTGCAAGAATCATGTCCGGCGCTTAAGGCGGAACAGGAATAGGGCCACAATGGCGACTACGAGACCGAGGCCGATTACTCCAATGGTTATGCCGAACCCGGAGCCGGCTTCTTCTTCATTAATGGCACTTTCGGTTTCACCGTCGGCGTTTTCCTCCGCTCCTTCCGCGTTGTTTTCAGAAGAGGAGGCATCATCAGAGGTGGCCGTTTCTTCTTCGGATGCTTCTTCTACAGTAAAGGAAGAGCTGTCCTCCATAATGTGGCCGTCTTCGCTGACAATATCAAAAGATGCTTCGTATTCTCCCGCATCGAGCGGATCTTCCATGGTCACATTCAATTGGTCTTCGGGCTCGATGAAAACGTCAGCAGTTTCCACATCATTTCCTTCTGCGTCTTTGACCGTGACTCCGTTGTAGTCTTCAATAGGGCCGTCAAAATAAAACGTGATTTCTTCCGGTGCTTCCACGGTGGCTCCTTCTTCAGGCTCGGAGCTTTCGAGGTGTGTATGGGCATCGGCCACTGCAGGAGAGAGCAGAAAGCCGGCGGCTAGGCAGGCAATTAATCGGCGCATAAATTTTCCTCCTTTTATATAAACGAGACCGTGATTATTAACTTCTTCTCCCTTTATACCAAAGAATAAGTTCGAAAAGGAGAAAAAGATGTGAATAATTTACGAAAATCGTTTTTCAGGCAGAAAAAAAGCAGGGCAAGGAATTTCTTTGCCTGCACAATTCAGGAGGAGGAAAGAAGTTGCAAAAATCCTTCGGCCGTTTCTGCTTTTAACAGTCGCTGGATTAACTTGGGCTGTTCAATAACCCGGCCCAGCAGCTCATACATTTCCTGCAGGTCTTCGGTGCTGTCTTTTTTTACATTCAGCAGGCAGACAAGCTGGACGGGACGCTCACCCCAGCGGACAGGTTTGTCGAGCGTGCAGAAGGCTAAAAAGGTTTCTTCGGTCTTTGGCGTAACTGGATGAGGGATGGCCACAAGATTCCCGAAGGCTGTCGGAGCCACGTTTTCCCGCTCAAGAACAGAATCAAGAAAACCATCATCAATTAAATTCCGCTCATCCAGCTCCCGTTCGAAAAATTGGAGTATTTGCTCTGTGGTGGAAAATGATTGATGCAAAAAGACGAGTGATTCCCGTAAATACATACGGATGGCGGGTTCTTTGGAAATAAACCCTTCAATAATACGAAGATCCGTTTCGCTTAAAATCGTATTGACCTGAAGCACGGGCACCGGCAGGTCATCATAAATGGGGACCGAGCTGATGATGACGTCGATATGATCAAAATCCATCTCCCGCAGACGGTAATATTCTGTCGTCCCCTGAATGTGAAGCCGCCTGCCGAATGTTGCCTGAAGCCGGTAGTAGAGGAGTTGGGCGCTTCCCCGGCCAGAGGCGCAGACGATCAGACAGCGTGCAGGAGCTGTTTCCATTTTACTGCGTTCCAGCGCGGCACCGATATGGAGGGCCAAATAGCCGATTTCGTTTTCATCAATACGAATATCGTAATGCTCTTCGAGAGCGATGCCGGCGATGACCCCGGCTTCAAAGGCGAGCGGGTAGCCAGCCTTAATATCAGCAAGCATCGGATTGCGCACATTCATATTGTAACGGAATCGGCTGATCGCAGGCTGCAGATGAAGGGCCAGGGCAATGACGAGCTCCTGGTCGTGCTGGAGTGTTAAATGCAGTTCCCTATCGATATGCTGGAGCAGAAAAGCGACCATTTTGTAGGTATCCGTATCAAGGGAATTTTTTACTGCTTCTGCTGTTCCTGCTTCATTGTCAAATAGACGGGTGCCAAGCAGATGAAGCGTAATATAGGCAATCTCTTCCTCCGGGAACGACACCTCCCAGGTTTGGTTGATTTCTGTGACCATATTTTTGGCTACCTGGTATTCACGCTTTTGCGTCAGTTCGTCAAATTCTGCGTGATACATCGATACGTAATACTCGTCCTGAATGCGCTGGTAGGCAATCAGGATATGGTTGAATAAATTGTGCAGGGCAATATCGGATAGGGATATATGCTGCATTTTTATCTGCTTTAAAATAATGCTCCAGATGCTTTTTCGTTCTTCTTCGGAAAGATGGAGAAACGGCAACGACTGGTCGTGGCGAGGCTGTTCGTTCTGGCGGTCAAAGATATACTCCACGATACAAAACCGCATGCGCATCTCGCTTCCTTGAAGATGGAGACCGTCATTGGCCGTCCGCTCCAGGGCAATACTGTAATTCTTTAAAATGTCCCGTACCTTTTTCAAATCGTTCTGCACGGTGGACCGGCTGACAAACATCTCATCGGCAAGCTCATCCAGCTTGATGAAGGAACTGGCAAGAAGAAGGCGCTGAATTAAATAAGAAACCCGTTCTTCGGGCAGACTGGGGAGAGCCCGGGAAGCAGGGGATGCCGGCTGCAGGCATTCCTTTACATAGGCCCGGAACTTGTCATTGTTGATGATTTTCAGCTGGTATCCCTTCCCTTTAACGGCTTCAATTTCTGCCCCGTGCGACTGAAGCGTTGTCTGAATTCCTTTGATGTCCTCCCGGATGGTCCGGCTTGACACCTGGTGCAAAGACGCCAGATAGCTTCCGGTCACCGGCACGCCGCTTGCGACTAATTCTCTTAAAATGCTGTTGCTGCGTGTAGTCATATCTCTTTAGCCCCCCTTAAGGTAACCATATATGTAAGCGCTGTAGAAATTTTCATTATCTACAGCGCACAAGTAGGGATACTATAAAAGTAGCACAAAAGAAGCAGGAAAGAAGTACAAATCATTTCCGCTTCCTAGCGGAAGAACCTTCCCTATCTATGAAAGCGCTCTTTTATTATATTGAATATATCAACCGCACATCATTTTATCTTAATTGGAGGAATATCAATGAATATTTTATTAGCATGCTCCGCCGGAATGTCGACAAGCCTTCTTGTTTCAAAAATGAAAGAAGCCGCTGATGAGCAGGGGGTTCAGGCAGAAATATGGGCAGCAGCCCAGGATAAAGCACCGGAAGAAATTAAAAAGGCTGATGTACTTTTGATCGGTCCGCAGATGCGCTTTATGAAGAAAAAATTCGGCAAGGTTGCCGACGAGCAGGGGATCCCGCTTGATATTATTGATGCCGTTGCTTACGGACGTGTAGACGGAAAAGCTGTACTTGATCACGCCATGAAGCTGTTAAACGAGCAAAAATAGGGAGGAAGACACATGAATCGTTTTATGGAGGTATTGGAAAATATTCTGATGCCGATCGCGGAGAAATTAAATAACAACCGTCATTTGACGGCTTTGCGCGACGGGTTTTTGATTGCCCTGCCGTTAATCATTTTTGGCTCTATTTTAGTTGTTATCGCTAATTTTCCTTTTCTGGACCAGCTGATTGGGGAAGACGCCTATGCAGCCTATCAGGCAGCGCTTGGCCCGGCGTCGGCATCCACGCTCAGTATTATGGGGCTTTTTGTTATCATCGGTATAGGGTATAAATTAACAGCTTCTTACGGCGTGGAAGCACTTTACGGCGGGGTTGTAGCCCTTGCTGGTTTTATCATACTAACACCGCAGACCTTCGAGGGTGTAGAAGGGGTTATACCAACATCCACCCTCGGAGCCGAAGGCATGTTTGTTGGCATACTGACCGCGTTCCTCGCGGCTGAGCTGTACCGCTACTTCGTACAAAAAAACTTGACGATTAAAATGCCGGCCGGGGTTCCGGAGGCAGTGTCAAGATCGTTCAGTGCGCTGATTCCTATCGCTCTGACCTTATCAGTTTTTCTCGCTATCCGTATTTTGTTCAGCCTTACCCCGTTTGATTCTGCCCAGAACTTTATTTATACCGTTTTGCAGGAGCCGTTAACCGCGCTTGGCAGCGGACTCCCGGCGACGATCATTGCTGTTCTGATGATCCAGATCTTCTGGTTTTTCGGCCTGCACGGGCAGATTCTGGTTAACTCTGTGTTCGACCCAATCTGGTATGCGCTGAATGAACAGAACTTGAGTGCCTTCCAGGCAGGAGAAGAACTGCCAAACGTGGTCACCAAACAGTTCATTGATACCTTTATTGTAGGGATGGGCGGTTCCGGGATGACGCTTGCGATTGTGCTCTGGCTGTTTATGCTCGCCCGCAGTAAACAGGCGAAACAGCTCGGCAAAGTCGGCGGCCCTCCAGGGTTCTTTAACGTCAATGAACCGATTATTTTCGGTCTGCCGATCATCATGAATCCGTTAATATTAATCCCGTGGCTGGTAGCTCCGGTCGTTATTGCAGTCATAACGTATGTAACGATGTCGATCGGCCTGGTGCCAAAGCCGGCAGGTATCATCGTTCCATGGACCACCCCGATTTTCTTAAGTGGATTTCTAGCTACTGGAAACGCCTGGCAGGGAGCTGTGCTGCAGCTGTTTAACCTGGCCGTGGTGTTTATCATCTGGTTCCCGTTCCTTCGGATTCTGGACCGCCAGTATTTCCGGAACGAAGTAGAAGCAGAAAAAGAAACGACAAATGCAGACAACAAGCAAAAAAGCGGTTAAATCAGGATAGGAGTGGAAACTATGGAAGCGTTAACAGAAACGGCGTTTCAAATTATATTATACGCTGGCAACGGCAAAGCAAACGCCATGGAAGCGATCCAGGAAGCAAAGGCCGGCAATTTCGACCGTGCAGAAGAACTGATCAAGGAAGCAGGGGAAGAGCTCGGGAAAGCACATTCCTACCAGACCAACCTGCTCACGAAAGAAGCAAGCGGTGAGGATTTTTCCGTCAACGTCATGCTGATTCACTCGCAGGATCATTTGATGACCTCCATGACGGTCCGAGACCTGGCGGAAGAGATTGTAGAAGTCTACCGTACGCGTTAAGTATCCTGGGGACCCGGCAGAAAGAGAAAAGCCGGGGCCCTGCTTTTTGTGATAAACATACAGGAACGATTATTCTAGGAGGTACTAACCATGGCAGAACAGTTCACGTTTCCAAAAGGATTCTGGTGGGGGGCGGCCACATCCGCCACGCAGATTGAAGGCGCCGCGAAGGAAGGCGGCAAAGGAAAGAATATTTGGGACCAGTGGTTTGACGAAGAGCCGAATCGCTTTTTTGACGGGGTGGGCCCTGGCACCACATCCGATTTTTATCATCAGTACAAGGACGACATCGCCCGGATGAAGAACATTCATTTTAATTCCTTTCGCCTGTCGATCTCCTGGTCCCGGCTGATCCCGGACGGCTCCGGAGAAGTGAATCAGGAAGCGGTCGACTTTTATAACAACGTTATCGACGAAATGATCGACAAGGGCGTAGAACCGTTTGTCTGTTTATATCATTTTGATATGCCGATGGCGATGCAGGAGATGGGCGGCTGGGAAAACAGAGCTGTAGCGGAACACTTTGGCCGTTACGCCAGCATCTGCTTTGATCTGTTCGGCGACCGGGTAAAAAAGTGGTTTACCCACAATGAACCGATTGTTCCGGTGGAGGGCGGCTACATGTACGACTTTCACTATCCTAACGTGGTCGACATGAAGCGGGCGGCCCAGGTGGGCTATCATACGCTTCTCTCTCACGTGTTTGCGGTGAAGGCTTTTCGTGAAAAAGACCGAACCGGCGGGGAAATCGGCGTTATTTTGAACCTGACGCCTTCCTATCCAAGAAGCAGCCATCCGGCAGATCTGAAGGCTTCCCGGATTGCCGATTTATTTTTTAACCGGAGCTTTCTCGATCCCACAGTGCTCGGGGAGTATCCTCAGGAGCTGATTGACCTGCTCGGAGAGCACGGAGTGCTTCCGGATACCGAGAGTGGAGACAAAGAACTGATTAAAGAGGGGAAAGTCGACCTGCTGGGTGTGAACTATTACCAGCCGCGCCGGGTCAAAGCGAAGGAAAACCTGCCGAACCCGGGTGCTCCGATACTACCCGAATGGTTTTTTGACCACTACGAAATGCCTGGCCGGAAAATGAACCCTTATCGTGGATGGGAGATTTATCCGAAGGGTGTATACGACATTATGATCAATCTCCGTGATAACTACGGAAATATTCCGTCGTTCATTTCTGAAAACGGGATGGGGGTCCAGGACGAGGCCCGTTTTATGGAAAACGGCATGATTCAGGACGAGGCCCGTTTTATGGAAAACGGCATGATTCAGGACGATTACCGTATTGAGTTCATCCAGGACCATCTTGAATGGCTGCACCGGGCCATCGAAGAAGGCGCTAACGCTAAAGGGTACCATCTCTGGTCGTTTATCGACAACTGGTCGTGGATGAATGCCTACAAAAACCGCTACGGCTATTTTTCCGTCAATATCGACACGCAGGAGCGTACGCCGAAAAAGAGTGCCTACTGGATCACTGATGTACACAAAAACAACGGATTTGAAAAATAGCATTACGGGCCGTCTGTCTATCCGCAGGCGGCCTGGTCTGTATAAAAACACGCAGAAAAAAGGAGCGAGACAATGAAGAAAGGTATTAAGATTGTAACGATCGGCGGGGGCTCGAGCTATACGCCTGAGCTCGTGGAGGGATTTATTAAAAGGCATCACGAACTGCCGGTGAAAGAGCTGTGGCTCGTGGATATTCCGGAAGGAAAAGAAAAGCTGGAGATCGTAGGAAAACTCGCCCAGCGTATGGCAGCTGAAGCGGGTATCGATATGACCGTGCACCTTTCCTACAGCCGGGAGGAAGCGCTGCCGGGCGCGGACTTTGTCACCACTCAGTTTCGGGTTGGCATGCTTGAAGCCCGGGCGAAGGATGAGCGGATCCCGCTTTCCTACGGCGTGATCGGCCAGGAGACGAACGGGCCGGGCGGGCTGTTTAAAGGACTGCGGACCATTCCAGTTATTATTGACATTGTGCATGACATCGAGCGGCTGTGCCCGGATGCGTGGCTTGTGAACTTTACGAATCCGGCTGGCATGGTGACAGAAGCGGTGCTGCGCTATACGAACCATGAACGCATTGTCGGCCTCTGCAACGTCCCGGTGGGAATGCAGATGGGAGTGGCTGAAGCGCTTGGAGTAGACGGCGACCGTGTACGTATTGATTTTGCCGGACTGAACCATATGGTTTACGGACTTAATATCTATCTCGATGGTAACGATATAAAGCAGCAGGCGCTCGAAGCAGTAGCGGATCCGGCGAACGTTTCCACCATGAAAAATATTGCGGCACTCGGGTGGGAGCCCGAATTTATCCGGGCTTTGCAGGTGCTGCCATGCCCGTATCACCGGTACTACTATAAAACAGAAGAAATGCTGGCCGAGGAACAGGCAGCTGCCGAGGAAACCGGCACCCGGGCTGAGGTCGTCCAGGGGGTGGAGGAGGAGCTGTTTGCCCTCTATGCTGATGAAACGCTCCGGACAAAGCCGGAGCAGCTGGAACAACGCGGCGGGGCCTATTACAGCGAAGCGGCCTGCAGCCTGATCAATTCAATCTATAATGACACCCGGGATATTCAGCCAGTCAATACGAGGAATCGTGGCGCTGTTGCCGGTATACCGGCGGAGTCAGCGGTGGAAATCAGCTCCGTTATTACCAAAGATGGCCCGAGGCCGATTGCTGTTGATGAGCTGCCGGTAGCTGTCCACGGACTGGTGCAGCAGATCAAATCGTTTGAACGGGTCGCTGCCGAAGCGGCGGTAACGGGAAATTACGAAACAGCTCTTCTGGCCATGACGATTAATCCTCTCGTTCCGTCTGATACAAAAGCAAAGCAGATACTTGATGACATGCTCGAAGCCCATCGGGAGCATCTGCCGCAGTTCTTTCAAAGCGAAAAGGTATGAAGCAGTGAAGGTCTCCTGAAGCGGGGGCCTTTTTTGTTAGAGAAAAGTTCCTGTTTTTAAAGATAAAGCACAAAAGAACAAATGTTCGTGTATACTGAAACAAAGGGAGGCGTTATGGATGAAAGAAAACAAGTTGACCCCGGGGTCGAATATGCGCTGGGAATCCAGCCGGATGATTCTGCCGGAACACCGGGAAATGTGGCTGCGCCATCAAAAAGAAGACCGGATGAAGTTCAGGCCCGTTTGGGATGAGCAGCAGCTTGAAGAGTTTTCCCGCCGTCTTCAGGACGCTCTGGTGTCCGGCTCGACAGTAACGCTTCACGTGTTTGACCCTTATGCGGAAATAAAAATGAGGGGAAAGATCCTCCATCTTGATGCATTAAATAAAACAATAAAAATGAAAGCAGGCGGGGGCATCCAGTATGTAGGCGTGCAGGACATTATGGATGTGGAAACGTAAAAGCACGTTTTTGAAATAGGCGTAAGGGAAAGGAAGACAAGAAAAGAAACCAAAAGGGAGCGAATGAAATGAAGGATAAAAAATTCAGCAGAATTTCCTTAACGTCTTCCCTGGGAGGCGTCGGACTGATTGCTGTATCTGTCATTGTGTCTGCCGTATTTTCTCTTCCCGACAACAGCCCCTTTGTGCCGTTATTTGGGTCGCTGCTGACGATTGGCATTCTGTTGCTTGCGCTCAGTGCATTCATGAGCATGATTGCTTTTTCGCGCCGGGAGCCGGGATGGATGAAGCTGAGCGGCTGGATTATTATGGCAGTGCTGCTGCTCTGGTTTATGGTCAGCCCGGCACTTACCGGTGTGGTGTAGATCTTCAAAAAACGCTGGTTGCGCACGGTACTGGTTCATGGTGTAATGTAGAAAAAGATGTAGAGGACGGATGCTTAATGAGTACACCAGATTTTCGGGCCCGCTCGCCGTGGGCCTCATTAACGGATGTAGACAAGGTGCACGTGTCTCCAGTTTCGCCCGGCTCGATTCAGACCTCTTTAACAGTGCCGGGCAGTAAAAGCTTTACAAACCGGGCGCTGATTATGGCAGCACTGGCAGAAGGCACGTCCACGCTGGCCGGAATTTTAAAAAGCGATGACTCGTACTGGTGCCTTGGCGCTCTGCGTGCGCTTGGCGTGAAATCCGAAGTGGACGGAGATACGGTCACCCTTCACGGATGCGGGGGCCGGTGGCCCGAGGAGGAAGCCGAGCTCTATATTGGCGCAGCCGGCACCACGGCCCGTTTTCTTCCAGGCCCGCTTGCAGCAGCCGGAAACGGCGTTTACAAGGTTGAAGCGAGCAAGCGAATGAGCGAACGACCAGTAGAGCCGTTGATGGAAGCCCTTGAGGAGCTCGGGGCAGACGTTCATTACATAGATAAAAAAGGATTCTATCCGCTTGAAATTCATGCGGGCGGGCTGCCTGGAAAAGAAGTAACCATTTCCGGTAAATTATCGAGCCAGTTTATCAGCGGCCTGCTGCTGACGGGCGCTTATACACAGGAAGGCCTGCGTATCCGAATCCCGGATTACATTGTGCAGCATGCCTACGTGCACATTACGCTCGATTTAATGAATCAGTTCGGCGTCCCGGTCACGTACAATGAGGATTTAACCGACATGCAGGTGCCGGCAAAGAATTTTCAAGGCCGGAGCATGGCGCTTGAAGCAGACGCTTCGACGGCCAGTTATTTTATGGCATTGGCAGCGCTGACAGCCGGAACGGTCCGTATTAATAATTTAACAATGGACACGAACCAGCCGGATATAGGTATGGTGGACGTGTTTGAAAAAATGGGCTGCCATGTGGAAAAAGGCAGCACCTACATCGAAGTTACAGGCCCGGAACAGCTGTCAGGCGGGTTTGAGCTCAGCATGAAGGAAATGTCTGATCAGACGTTGACTGTTGCGGCGCTCGCTCCGTTTGCTGATGCGCCGATTACCATCCGGGATGTGGAGCATATTCGTCACCATGAATCCGACCGCATCCACGCAGCGTGTACAGAGCTTCAGAAGATGGGCATCCGTGTGGATGAATACTCGGATGGACTGAAAGTATATCCGGGCACCCCGATCGGCGTATCGCTTCATTCGTACGATGATCACCGGGTAGCTATGGCGCTTTCGCTAGTGGGAGCGAAGGTGCCCGGAATCTATATTGAAGACCCGGGATGCGTGTCGAAAACATGTCCAACCTTCTATGATTTGTTTGAAGCAGCCGGTGTTCCGATTAAATTTTCATAAAAAAGAAGCCCTCTCTGTTTTTGGAGAGGGCTTTCGCGTGTATGGCATTAAGAGGCAGCAAGCTCCCGGCAGGCTTTTTCACAGCGGTAGCAGGCATCTGCGCAGTCTTTGCAATGCTGGTGGTCGTGCTTGGCGCATTCATCCCCGCATGCTTTGCACGCCTCTGCACACAACTGAGCGGTCTCCTTCATCAATGGACTGCTGGACTGGATGGCTTTAGCCGTCAAGGCGCAAATATCTGCACATTCGCGGTCGAGACGTATGCATTCGGCCATCATTTTCACGTCGTCCTCCTGCAGGCAGTCGTTAAAGCATTGATTGCACTGCTTCATACATTCGATGCAGGCTTCGAGGCATTCCTTCTGGGCAGCGTTCATCTTTATCATCCTTTCTAGTATCAGGTGTTGGTATAGGGGTTCCCGGAAGGGGTATTTATTCAAACGTAAAATACAAAGAAGCAGGCAGGCTTTGCCTGCTTCTTAGATCATTATTTATAGGGATGCTGCTGGTAAAAGAAGTTTGGCGTGTGCATGATATTGCGGTAGGAGCTGTGAAAAATATGAGTAGCAGCAGGGGATACCGGCGGAATCAGCCATGTCCAGTCGCCGGTTACTTCCCGGCCCGCTTTTTGTTCCTGGTGCTCGAATCGTTTAAACTGCGAAGCGGCCGTGTGATGATCCACCATGCTGACGCCTGCTTTTTTGTACGAATGAAGCACGGCCCGGTTCAACTCGACAAGCGCCCGGTCCTTCCATAAACTGCCCGCGTACGTCCGGTCGATGCCAAGCACATCTGCAACCCGTGGAAGCATATTGTAGCGCTCCTCGTCTGCGAGGTTCCGGGCGCCAATTTCCGTTTCCATGTACCAGCCGTTAAACGGGGCGGCCGTATACGTGATACCGCCGATTTCCATTTTCATATCCGAAACAATCGGCACGGCATACCATTTTAAATTGAGTGTGGAAAAAGCATTGCTATCCGGATGGGTAATCGGAACTTCGAGTACTTCTTCGGCTTTTAACGGAAACCACTGGGGGACGCCTTCGTTTACCTGAATAACCAGGGGAAGAAGGTCAAATGATGTTTCTGCCCCTTTCCACCCCAGTGATTCACAGTATTTTGTGAAAGCAGCGGACTGCGGGTCGCCAATGATTTCCCCGTCCTGCTCATAGCCGGCGTAGCGGATCAGCTGGTAGTTCCATATGCGCATCCGCTCCAGCCCGTTTTTGACAGAAGGAAAGACAGAGATCGTGGGAATGATTTTCCCGCCGTTTTCTGCGTAACGGATATGGTGGTGGAGCGCTTCAGCCGCCTCCTCTCCAGTACGCACGTTCCGGTAGTCAAGAACCTGCAGGCTTTTCCAGAAGAACCGCCCGATGCAGCGGTTGCTGTTGCGCCAGGAGACCTTCGCTCCGAATGATAGCTCTTCGAACGTATGTTCATAATGTCCGGTGGCTTCAATCTCCTGCTCTACCTCCTGCCAGCGCGCCTGAAATGTTTCCAGGGGCTGGTCTGTTTCCCGGTAATACTGCTCCAAAAATGTGTATGCGTCCTGTTTTAATGCTTTGATATTGGTCATTATTTGTCTGCACCTCAGCTTTTGCCTTTTTTTCAGTATAAAGGTATTAGCTGCTATTATCGAAAAATCAATCTTACAAAAACAATTTCCCGGGTAATAAATAGCTGTAGCACCGACAGATAAACTTGTGAGTTGACACGTGCTTTAAGGAAGCGAATACTGTAAGCGAAGACTGAAGAAAAGTGAGTGATAACAATGAAGGCAGTAATTACCACAGAAACCGGCGGGCCAGAGGTACTGCAGATTCAGGACCGTGAAGCACCGAAGCCGGAGATGGATGAGGTGCTGATCAAGGTAAAAGCAGCAGCTGTGAACCGGACCGATATTTTAAACCGGGAAGGTAAGGCTGGATATATTGAAAATCCGGTGCTCGGCATCGAAGTGGCAGGCGTGGTGGAAGAAGCAGGCACTGAGAACCCTTTTTCACCGGGCGACCGGGTAATGGGGCTGGTAAATGGCGGCGGCTACGCGGAGTATGCCGTCATGCGGGCTGACCGGGTAATGCGAATCCCGGAAGCATTCACGTATGCCGAAGCAGCCGCCGTGCCGGAGGTGTTCTTAACGGCCTACCAGACGCTTTATTGGATCGGGCACCTGAATCAGGATGAATCCGTCCTAATTCATGCCGGCGGGAGCGGTGTAGGCACGGCGGCCATTCAACTGGCCAGCCGGCTTTCCTCAGCCCGTGTACTCACCACTGCCGGATCAGCGGAAAAGCTGGAATTTACCCAAAAGCTCGGCGCAGAAGTACGCATTAACTATAAAGAACAGAATTTTGACGAAGAAGTGCTTGCAGCTACTGACAATCAGGGCGTCAACGTAATTTTGGACTTTGTCGGAGCCTCCTACTGGGAGCAGAACCTGAAGAGCATTCAAACCGACGGGCGCTGGGTGTTGATTGGCGTGCTTGGCGGGGCAAATGTGCCAAACGTAAACCTGATGAAGCTGCTGATGAAGCGCGTGCAGCTGACCGGGACGCTGCTTACGCCGCGGAGCGATGAGTATAAAGCCGAGCTGAGCAGGGATTTCGTGAAGCACGCAATGCCGCTTCTTGAGGACGGCTCCATCCGCCCTATTGTCGACACGGTGTTTTCATTTGAACAGATTGCGGATGCGCACCGCCATATGCAGGACAATAAAAACATTGGAAAAATCATATTGGAATGGTAAAAAAAGAGCCTGCGTCCAGGCTCTTTTTTTAGCTCTTTATTTCCACTGGAGCTCTGCCCCGCCGGTCCGGGTTACATTCCGACGTGAAGCGAGATCCTGGACGAGCTGCAGAAGCGCGTAGTCCTTCTGCTTTGCTTCAATCATCCCGTCAATGGGCTCGCCGATCTGCTTTAAGGCCTGCAGAAACGGAAGATTGAACTCCGGATCCACGTAATCGGCATGGCTGCGAAAGGCCTCAGACGATTTCGGCGAGGAAAGATGAACCTTCGGCCGGCTGTCGGTATGTGCCCACGTATCGATAAATCGGGGCAGCAGCTCCTCTAGACGTTCATTCTCGGAATAATTAGCCTCGAAGTGATGATAATCAAACATCATTGGGATTTTTTCCTGTTCACAGACAGCGAGCACGTCGTCTGCTGTGTAGGTTTTATCATCATTTTCCAGTGTCATCCGTGCTTTAATCTTTTCCGGCAGCTGCTTTAGATTTTCGTGAAAACGCGCTACTGCCGCTTTTTTATCCCCGTAGGCTCCCCCGACGTGCAGGTTAATCCACGCTCTTTGTTCCAGCCCCATTGCTTCAAGCATATGGTAATGGTACTCCATATCCTGCACGGCATTGGCAGTGACTTCCGGTTTGTCGCTTGTGAACAGCGTGAACTGATTCGGATGAAAGCTGGAACGGATATTGTGTTCACGCACGAGTCTGCCGATTTCTCCGTACAAATCTTTAAAAGGGGTTATATAATCCCAGGCAGCGTCGTCATGAGTAGCAAGAGGGGCAAGCGAGGAAGAAAAACGGTACAAAGGAATATCGTGGGCGATATTGTAATGAAGCATGCGGATGGTGTGCTCCAGATTTAAACGAGTGACCTCCCGCAGCTTTTCTTCTCCGCTGTGCCGGACCATTTTTTTCCAACGCGTCAGTGTCATTGTTTTCCCCGGAGAAGCGTCCCAGAGAGCCAGAGCCTGGGAGACGTATCCGAGCCGTAAAGTGATCATACATACTGCCTCCAATTTCATTTCTCTGTTACACATACCCAAAAACTTATGGCCGTAGTCTTCAAAGCAGAAAATCCATTAAATAATCGTGACTTAATTGAACGAATATAGTAAAATAGTTTAAACGATAATGATTAAAAAGTTCAATTTAGGGGGTGCGAACATGGATGAGCTGGTAAAATTAGAGAGTGTTTCAAAATATTTTGGCAAGCACGTAGCGCTTGAGCATGTGGATTTGACGATCCGACGCGGAGAAACAGTAGGATTTTTAGGCCCGAACGGTTCTGGGAAGTCTACGACGATCCGAGTGATGCTTGGCTTGCTGAAAAAAAGCGGCGGTGAAGTGAAGCTGTTTGGCAAAGATGCGTGGACCGAGGCAGTAGATATTCATAAACGGATAGCTTACGTACCCGGTGACGTAAACGTCTGGCCGAATCTAACCGGCGGCCAGGTGATCGATGTTCTTGGGAAGCTGCACGGTGATTTTAATGAAGAGAAGCGCCAGCAGCTGATTGAGCGTTTTCAGCTTGATCCGCGGAAAAAAAGTAAAACGTATTCAAAGGGTAACCGGCAGAAGCTTGCCCTTATTACAGCATTCGCCTCGGAGGCGGATTTATATATATTTGACGAGCCGACCTCGGGCCTGGATCCGTTAATGGCTTCCATCTTCCGGGAATGCGTGCGGGAGCTGCAGGAGGAAGGAAAAACGGTGCTCCTTTCAAGCCATATACTCGCAGAGGTGGAGGAGCTGTGTGACCGTGTGAGTATCATTAAAGAGGGAAAAATTATCGAAACCGGCACGCTTGAGGAGCTGCGGCATTTAACGCGTATTTCTATTACGGCGGAAACGAAGCAGCCGGTGACGTCTTTACCGGGGCGCAGCGATGTCCACCAGTGGGAAGCAGACGGGGCAAAGGTACACTTTTATGTAGATGCGGAAGGCCTTGCACCGGTCATGCAGGAGCTCGCGGGGGCAGGCGTGGTTTCATTGGAATCAAGGCCGCCGACGCTTGAAGAGATTTTTCTTCGCCATTATGAATCGAAGGCAGGGGAAGGACGATGAACATGTCAATGTTCATAGGAACGGGAAGGCTGTTTCTGGTAATGCTCCGGAAAGAAAGAGTGCGGCTGCCCATTTGGGCCGTTTCAATTTCAGTGCTGTTTCTGCTCAGTATTCTGAGCTTTCCGGAAACGTATCCCACGCAGGAAGACCGGCAGGGACGGGCCCTGCTTTTGGAAAGTCCGGCTCTGCGGGCAATGGCTGGTCCGGGGTACGGCCTTGAGAATTATACGTTCGGCGCGATGATTACGAATGAAATGTTTTTATACGTGGCGGTGGCTGTTGCATTTATGAGCATCTTCATGATCGTCCGCAACACAAGGGCAGAAGAAGAGAACGGACTTTCTGAGCTTATAAAAGCGGGCGTTGTGGGCCGGATCAGTGTAACCACTGCCGCTTTTTTGCTGATGGTGCTTGCGAATCTTTTTGTCGCTGCTGTTGTGATTTTTGGTATGCCATATACGCCATATACGATAGAGGGGCTCAGCTGGAACGGGTCGTTGGCGTTTGGACTTGGGGTCGCTGGCGTTGGAATTATATTCGGTGCTGTCAGTCTGTTTATGGCACAAATGAGTGAAAGTGCCGGAGCGGCAACCGGTATCAGTTCTGCATTGCTTGGACTGGCGTTTTTGCTTCGGGCCATTGGTGATGTAGCCGGGGTGGATGCATGGCGGTGGATGTCTCCAATTGGGTGGGGTCAGGCGATGCGGGCTTTTGTGGATGAGCGCTGGTGGCCGCTCGGCTTGTTTGCCGGCGGCATTGTATTACTTGCAGCGGCAGCTATGTATATAGACTACCGCCGGGACGACGCAGCCGGGGTCTTACGCGTCCAGGGCGGGAAGGCCCGGGCGGGAAGCGGATTAACGCACCTGCTTGGGCTGCAGAGCTTTTTGTTTCGATGGGTTTTTCTTAGCTGGGCAGCCGGTGCGGCGCTGTACGGAGTGGCGATGGGGGCTGTAAGTGAAGAAGCTGCTGACTTCTTTGCAGATAATCCAATTGGGGAAGAATTTCTCGTGCAGGCAGAAGGAGCTACGCTTGCCGAATCACTATTTGCCACCTATATGGCATTTCTCGCGATGCTCGCGGCGGGCTATGCTCTGCAGGTAATGACCAGAATGACCCGGGAGGAAAAGAGCGGCCGGGGAGAAATTTTGCTGGTTCAGTCTGTACCTCGTCCGCGGTGGATGCTTGATTATCTCCTCATTTCCTGCACAGGAAGTTTCATGCTGCTCGTGATCAGCGGCATCGGCGCCGGAACGCTTTACGGCTACTACACTGACAGCGCAGAAGGCGCGTGGAAGGTATTTTTCGCTGCTATCGCGCAGACGCCGGCTGTCTGGGTATTCATTGGACTGGCAGCCTTGCTGATGGGCCTGTGGCCGAAAGCTCTGTCACTCGTGTGGCTTGTGTATACGGCGTTTACCCTGATCGGGTTGATTGGACCGCTGCTTCAACTCCCGGATTGGGTGAATGACGTTTCGCCATATGCCCAAATCCCGGGCGTGCCTGCAGAGGACTGGACAGCATGGTCGACGGTAATTCTTTTCTCGGTATTCGCTGTTTTTACGGTCGTCGGAATGTATACAATTAGAAAAAGAGATTTGATCATTTAAAGAGAGGAAAGAAATGGGGAAATAAGCAGTGACATATAACAAAAAACGACGGTCTACGAGAAAAAAGGAAGATCTGGTCGAAACCGCGCACCGTCTGTTTTTGCAGGAAGGGATAAAAGCGGTCACTATTGGGCAGCTGTGCGCGGAAGCCAGTACAAGCAAAGCCACATTTTATAAATACTTTACAGACAAAGAAGGCATTTTAAGCGAAATGCTCGATGGAGTGATGCAGGAATCCAAAGCTAAGATGGAAGCACTGATTGAGCAAAGCAGAAAGCACGGGATGACCGAGGATATGCTTTTGAAGATATTTGATATGAAGGAGTACGAATCGTTTTTTCAATCGAGCTTTCTTACGGAATTAATGCAGGATTATCCGCATGTACTGTCCGATTACAGCAGCCGGGGCGAAAAAATAGTCATGCCGGTGTTCCGGGAGCTGGTGGAGGTGGCAAAAGCACAGGGGATTCTTCGGGAAAATATAAATATTGATTTTTTTATGTCGTACGCGATCTCGCTTCGGCAGATGATTGCCTACCGGATTCAGCAGGGGGAGGATGTGCAGGGCGGCATGACGCTTGAAGAATACCAGACCCATTTTTACGATTTGTTTTTGTACGGTATCGTCAAAAGATAAGCGACAAGGCTGCCGGGTCCCGGCGGCCTTTTTTTAACAGCTGATATTTGCACTGGCGGCCGGTTCACTTTTTCTGCTACAGTAAAAGACAAAATAACCAATCGTATTAAAAATGATTGGATATGTATCACAAGGAGGCGGAAACGGTGAACATAGGAGAAACGCTGCAGCGCCCGGTTTGGAAAGATGCAACACTGCTTGCCGGAAAAGACGGGGAGATCCGGGAGATCCGGCAGGTGAACATGATGGACGCGCCGGATATTGTCGATTATCTGCAGGAGGACGATCTGCTGGTGACGACCGGGTATCATTACAAAGACCGTCCCGAAGAATTGAGTTTGCTCATCGAGCGGATGGACGCTGTGGGATGCGCGGGCATTGGCCTCAAAATTGAGCGGTTTCTGCAGAAGCTGCCAGAGAGCGTGATCGAAAAAGCAGATGAACTGCAGTTTCCTATTATTGCCCTGCCGGAAGACATCGGTCTCGGGGCGATGGTTAATGATATGCTCAATGATATGCTTTCGGTACGGACAAGAGAATTGCGCGAAGCGTTAAATATTCATCAGCGGCTCACTGATCATGTTATGCATGGAAAAGGCCTGACAGCACTTCTTGAAGAAGTATGCGACTACATAGGCTTTCCAGTGCTGCTGCTGGATGCATATGACCGTTCGATCTATGCAGACGAAGAAATGAAGAGCGTACAGGCAGTGCTCGAAGCGCATCGGCGGGCAAAACAGGACTTATTTTTAAATGGCAGTACGTACAGCAGCTTTTGCGTGTGGGACACAGGGCGGACGTATACGCTGTTTCCGGTGCGAACGCACGAAAAGCGCAGCGGCTGCCTGGTAATTGGCGGCGAAATTCCTATTTATGATAACGGTCTTGTACTTATCATAGACCAGGCCGTGAACGTTATTGGATTCGAACGCATGAAACAGAGCGCCATCGCTCAATATGAACGAAGAGCCCGTGATGAATTTTTTCAAAATTTCATTAATGGAGGTTATTCATCCGACGAAGAAGCCCGAAACCGTGCGGAAGAAATGGGTCTTCCCAACAATCGTAATTACGGCTGCGCAGTCGGCATGCTTGATTCCGAGCCGCGGCTTCCAGTCACCTACACCCAGCAGCAGCGGGAAATGGATCATATGTATGAATACATTGAAGGCGAATTGGACAAATGGCGCACTCCGGCCTGGTTTTTTAAAAAAGAGCGACAGTGCGTTATTTTATGGGAAGTAGAGCAGTTGCAGACAGAAGCAGAAGAAGCTTCGATTGAAGCTCTGGAGCAGCTGCAGGAGGGAATTCAATTGTTTTTTGGGCGCTCGATCTCCTTTGGCATTGGAAATACAGCGAGATCGTTTCTTGATATTCCGGGGTCCTACAAAGAGGCAGAAAACACCCTGTATAACAGCCAGCTCACCGGGGAACGAAGCTTTATCCGCTCCTATTACACAAAAGATATCGCCCAGCTGCTCCGCCTGCTGCCTACCGAAGAACTGGCCTCGTTCAGCCACTCGGTGCTGCAAGAACTAACTGAGGGAAGCCAGGAGGACCAGGGGCTCGTGCAGACGTTATCTGTCTATCTTGAGTCGCACTGCCACGTGGCTGATACGGCAAAACGGCTCTACATTCACCGCAATACGGTGCTGTACCGCCTGGAAAAATGCGAGGAGCGTTTAGGGGTATCATTGAAAAATCCCGAAACGACGATGCGGCTGCGCTTGGCGCTAAGGGTCCAGAACGTTCTCTCCTCGGAGTAATGTAAGATAATCTGCGCAGAGGGCGTTGCTTTCTTGAAGATTATGGACAGAATAACTAAATATTTTTCAAAATTTTATATAAAACGCCTGATGAATCGTGTCCGGGCCTCCTATAAGATGGATAGTAAGATATCAATAAAAGGAGGAACACCTAATCATGGCTAACGGAACCAACGGGCTTCGGACTTTTTCATTGGGACTTCAGCATGTGCTTGCAATGTACGCCGGAGCGATACTCGTTCCGCTTATCGTAGGGCGCGCATTGGAGCTTTCAGCAGAACAACTGGCATACTTAGTAGCAATCGACCTGCTTTCCTGTGGTATAGCGACCCTGCTGCAGCTGTGGAGGGGAAAACATATCGGTATCGGGCTTCCTGTGATGCTCGGGGTATCATTTGTAGCAGTGACACCAATGATTAGTATTGGCACCAATTACGGCGTGACAGCTATTTACGGATCGATTCTAGCAGCCGGGCTGTTTGTCGTTATCTTCGCTAGATTTTTTGGAAAATTACAAAAGTTGTTCCCGCCGATTGTCCGCGGCACAGTCGTAACAATTATCGGGCTTTCGCTTATTCCTACCGGCATTAAAAATATGGCTGGCGGCGAGGGAAGCGAAAACTTCGGCTCCCTTTTCAATCTGCTTTTATCCGTTGGAGTACTTGCGGTGATTATTCTTTTATTCCGGATGTTTACCGGGTTTATGCGATCGCTCGCAGTGTTGATCGGAATTGCCGGCGGCACGGCAGCCGCAGCGGTGATGGGGCAGGTCCCCTTTGGTGAAGTGATGGAAGCCTCGTGGTTCCATTTTCCGCAGCCGCTGTACTTCGGCATGCCGACATTTGAAATTGGGCCGATTATCACGATGATCCTTGTATGCAGCGTAATCGTTGTTGAAACGACCGGCGCTTACTATGCGGTCGCGCGCATCACAGATCGTGAGCTGAACGAAGACGATTTGGTCCGGGGCTACCGCTCCGAAGGGCTCGCAGTCATTATCGGCGGCTTGTTCAACGCTTTTCCCTACAGCACTTTTGCCCAGAATGTAGGCCTGCTGGAGCTGTCAAAAGTAAAAACGAGAAACGTAATTTTCTCTGCGGCGGTGACGCTGATCGTTCTGGGCCTAATTCCGAAGGTTGCCGCTCTGGTTGTCATCATTCCAACGCCGGTGCTTGGCGGAGCGACCGTTGTGATGTTTGGAATGGTTGTCGTGGCTGGCCTGCAGATGCTCCGCGATGTCGATTTTAACGAACAGTCGAACCAGCTGGTGGTTGCCTGCTCTGTGTCGCTTGCACTGGGGGCTACAGTAGTGCCTGAGCTGTTTTCAAGCCTGCCGGAAGGGCTCGCTATTATCTTCGGGGACGGTATTATCACTGGTAGTTTAGCCGCAATTTTCATTAATCTCTTATTTAACACACAGTGGAAGGGGGAACATGTATATAATGAAGAAAAACAAAGCAAAGCTTGAAGGAGGAGTAGTGTATGCTAACTATTGAACAAGTAAACCAATTATCCCGCCGGGAATTTATCGACACTTTCGGAGGAGTGTATGAAAATTCTCCATGGGTGGCTGAAGCAGTTGAGCCAGTGAGGCCAATGGAATCTGTAGAAGACCTGCATCAGCGTATGGCAGGCGTAGTCATGACGTCCGGAGAAGAAAACCGGCGGGCCTTGATCCAGGCGCACCCTTCCCTTGGAGAACAGAAACCGATGAGTGCAGAATCCACCTCCGAGCAGGAAAGTGCGGGTTTAACGGAAATGGAAGAAGAACAGCGGGAAGATCTGCGTATATGGAACGAGCGTTATCAGGACAAATTTGGCATGCCGTTTATTATGGCGGTAAGAGGAAAAACTACAGAGGATATCCTAGAGGCAGTACGAACGCGTATGGAGCATTCCCAGGAGGAGGAAGAGCGCCAGGCTGTCCGGGAAATTCACCGAATAGCTCTTTTGCGGCTCGAGGCTATCATTGAAGAAGAACAGATGGAAACGAAAACTGAATCAAAAGATAGAGTCGGGAAAGAAGAGGTCCGGACTGGAGAGCAGAGCGGCCCTTCTGCAGCACTTGCGGCGGAGCCGGCCAGCATATCGCAGACGGCCACAAGAACAGGAAGTAAAAAACGGAGAACAATGAGCTACGGCAAAGGCGATGTATTTGCCTACCGGACCTTCTCCATACCTTTCACAGATATCACGCCAATACCGGAATCTCCCTACGAAGGCACCAACAATACCATTTTTGGCCTGAATGTTTCTGTCAATATCACCGGTGAAGCCTTTCTGCCTAGTTTTACTGAAGGAGATAACAGTATGGTCGTCGCCACAGATTCGATGAAAAACTTTATCCAGCGTCATCTGGGCAGCTACGAGGGAGCTACAGTGGAAGGGTTCCTGGCTTATGTAGGGGAGGCGTTTCTCGAAAAATATGATCATGTCGAAACTGCGGAAGTGTACGCCGACCATCTTCCATTTGAAAAAGTGAACGTAGACAATACGGGATACAAAAGTGGCGTAGTATTTAAGAAGTCTCATAACGAAAATACGGCAGCGATGGTGAAAGTAGGGCGGACCTCGTTTGGGGCTCCGGAAATTATCGAGCAGGAAAGCTATGTAAAGGATGTCCAGCTCGTTAAAGTAGTAGACAATTCATTTGTCGGCTTTATCCGGGATGAATATACGACGCTCCCCGAAGATTCTAACCGCCCGCTGTTTATTTATTTGAACATTGGCTGGACCTATGAAACACCGGAGACGGCCTTTGGCCAGAACGGCCCGGGCTACGTAGCAGCTGAACAGGTGAAGGATATTGCAGCTGCTGTCTTCCACGAAACACAGACGGCTTCAATTCAACAGCTGATTTATTACATCGGGCGCAGAGTGCTTGAGCGGTTCCCGCAGCTTCAGGAGGTTTCCTTCGAATCACAGAACCATACGTGGGATACTGTCGTCGAAGACATTCCGGGAAGTGATGGCAAGGTTTATACGGAGCCGCGACGGCCGTATGGGTTCCAGCGCTTTTCTGTACACCGGGAAGACCTGAACCACGGGGGAGAGGAATAAATGGGACTCACTACACATGTGCTTGATCTGGCATCCGGAACCCCAGGCGCTGGTATAGCGTTAACGCTGTACCGCCTGGACGGCAGCCGGAAAATTAAAGAGGCCGAACGGGTCACCAATACAGATGGCCGGGTGGATGAACCTCTGCTGCAGGCAGATGATATTCAAACATCCGCATACGAGTTGGAATTTCAAACAGGGAACTATCTCCGGCAAAAAGGATGGACGAAGGAAGAGCCGCATTTTCTGGAAACGGTGGCTCTCCGCGTCACGCTTTCGGCGGACGAAACGTCCTATCACCTTCCGCTCCTGTTATCTCCCTACGGCTACCAGACATATAGAGGAAGCTGATCCAGAGCCAGACCAAGGAGGGAACGTATGGCTGTTCAATCTTCAAACATAATGCAGGATCAAATCGATCAGCTGCTGCAGTGGCTGTCCGGATTTGGGAAAACAGAAGACGGCGGTGTGACAAGGCTGTTATACGATGATTCATGGCAGCAGGCACAGGAAGCAGTAAAGGGAAAAATGGAGGCCATGGGCCTTGAAGCCCGCTATGACGCTGTGGGAAACGTATTTGGACGCTTTGAAGGCACAGAAACAACGGATAGGGTCATCATGACCGGCTCTCACATTGATTCGGTCGTAAACGGTGGTAAATATGACGGTGCGTACGGCGTGGCTGCTGCTGTACTGGCCGTAGAAAGGCTAAAGCAGGCTTACGGGAGGCCGAAACAGAGCATTGAAATTGTATCCTTCTGTGAGGAGGAAGGAAGCCGCTTTCCGATCACGTTCTGGGGATCGGGCCATATCACTGGGAGGCTGCCAGAAGGTGAAACGGAGGCCCTAAAGGATGCAGACGGTATTTCTATCGGCCAGGCGATGCGGGCATGCAAATTTGAAGCCCCGGCATCACTTCCGCTCAAGCGTGAAGACATAGACTCCTTCATTGAGCTTCATGTAGAGCAGGGAGGCACACTGAAAAAGTCGAATGCTTCTGTGGGAGTAGTGTCAGATATTGTCGGGCAGCGCAGGTACCACATTACCGTGGAAGGAGAAAGCAATCACGCCGGAACCACTCCCATGCCGGAACGCAAGGATGCAGTAGTGTTATCAAGTGAACTGATTACAAATATTACCGCCATGGCCAGGCGGAAAGATGAAAGCATGGTGGCCACGGTAGGCAAAATGGAAATTACGCCAAATGTACCGAACGTGATCGCTTCTAAAGTCGTTTTCAGCCTGGATGTCCGTCATCACAGCAATACGCTGCTCGATGAATTTGAACGGGAGCTTGAACAAATGTATACCACCACGGGAGAATCGTTTGGCATGACAGTTTCTTCAGATTGCTGGATGGAAGTGGAGCCGGTGCCGATGAGCAAAGATGTATATGAAACGATGTACAAAGCTGCTGAAAGCCTTCATATTCCCTCCCGGCTGATGATTAGCGGGGCCGGGCACGATGCCCAGGTCATGGGCAGCTATTATCCGACCGCGCTGTTGTTTGTGCCAAGCGAAGCCGGTGTAAGTCATTCGCCAAAGGAATATACCAAATCCAGTGATTTAGAGCAGGGAGTAAAAGTGCTTGAAGAAACCCTGTTTCGTTTAGCGTATTAGAAAGGAGAGTAAGTATGGACTATCATCACGAAATCCAGCCGCCGCTCCGCACGATCATGACTCCGGGCCCGGTGGAGGCAGATCCCCGAGTGCTCCGTGCCATGAGCACCCCGGTGGTCGGACAGTTTGACCCGGCTTTTACAAATATTATGAATGAAACGATGGCACTGTTGCGCCGCATCTTTCAAACCGAAAATGAATGGGCCTTTCCGGTGGACGGCACTTCCCGTTCTGGTATTGAAGCAGTGCTTGCGAGCGCGATCCACCCGGGGGACAGCGTGCTCGTGCCTATTTACGGTCGGTTCGGTTATTTATTGACCGAGATCGCCGAACGGTACGGCGCAGAGATCCACACGCTTGAAAAGGAATGGGGCACGGTCTTTTCCCCGGAAGAAATCATCGAGGAAATGGATCGAGTGCAGCCGGATATCGTCGCGATGGTGCACGGCGAAACGTCGACTGGCTGCATTCAGCCTCTTAAAGAAATCGGGCACGCCTGCCGGGCACGCGGAATCTATATTGTGGTGGATGCAGTGGCAACGATCGGCGGAGTGCCGGTTAAAACAGATGAATGGTGTCTCGATGCGGTCATCGGCGGTACACAGAAATGCTTCAGCGTCCCATCCGGAATGGCTCCGCTTACGTACAATGAGCGTCTCGGGCGCCGCTTTCAGGCACGTAAAAAAGTGGAGCGGGGAATTGCGACAGAAGCGGATAAACAGCCGGAGGCACCGATGATCCGGAGTAATTATTTTGATCTGAGCCAACTGCAGGACTACTGGGGCCCGCGCCGTTTGAATCACCATACCGAAGCAACGTCGATGGTTTATGCGCTTCATGAAGGCGCAAGGCTGATCGTCAACGAAGGGCTTGAGGCCCGTTTCGCCCGGCACCGCTATCACGAGGAAGCGCTGACGGCTGGTTTAAAAGCAATGGGTCTGTCGCTATTTGTAGAAGGTGAGTCGAAGCTTCCAGTCGTCACCTGCATCAACGTGCCGGAAGACATTGATGCAGATGAGGTACGCAAAATACTGCTCGGTCAGTTTGGAATTGAAATTGCTTCGTCCTTCGGACCTTTGCACGGGAAAATCTGGCGCATCGGCTCCATGGGCTATAGCTGCCGGAAGGAAAATGTCCTGGCCGTGCTCGGAGCACTCGAATCCGTGCTTTTATACGCCGGAGCCCCGGTAAACCCCGGCACTTCCCAGCAGGCAGCGCTCTCCTTTTACATGCAGGAAGAAGATGCAAAAGCAGCGGCTGAAGTATAGGGGGACACTTAAGAAATGTATGATCTGCTGATTAAAAATGGAACCGTCGTCCGCCCCGGTGGGACAGAAGCAACCACAGTGGCGGTCACGGACGGAAAAATAGCAGCCTATGGCGTTTTTGATGAAGCCAAAGCACAAAGCGTAGTAGACGCTGATGGAATGCTCGTAATGCCGGGAGCGGTGGATATTCACGTTCATTTCAGTGAGCCTGGGCGGGACTGGGAAGGCTTTGAAACAGGATCCCGGATGCTTGCAGCGGGTGGCATTACTACTTATATGGATATGCCGTTAAACGGTATTCCTTCTACAATCACCACCGAAAACGCAGAAGAAAAAGCAGCTCTCGGCCAGAAGAAATCTATTTTGGATTTTGGGCTTTGGGGCGGGCTGGTGCCTGGCGGAATAGAGCATATTCCAGCTATGGCAGCACAGGGGATACGTGCGTTTAAGGCCTTCATGTCGCCGAGCGGCAACCCGGAGTTTGAACGGGCGGATGATGAAACGCTCTTCCAGGGAATGCAGGTAATCGCGGAACACGGCGGGATACTTGGCCTTCATGCAGAAAGTGCACCGGTAGTGAGTGTGCTCAGCCGGCAGCTTGAGGAAGAGGGGCGTACGGAAGCGGATGATTATTTAGCCTCGAGGCCGGTAGAAGCAGAGCTTGAAGCAGTGCAACGTGCCCTTGTTTTTGCGAAGCAGACAGGCTGTCCGCTGCACTTCGTGCATATCAGCTCTGCTGAGGCGGTGGAGGTGATTCAACGTGCGAGAGCAGCCGGGCAGGACGTGACGCTCGAAACCTGTGCCCACTATTTGATGTTTGACCACGAAGCGCTGCGAACGCACGGGGCTGAAGCAAAATGCGCGCCGCCATTACGGGAGGCCCCGGTGCAGCAGGAACTGGTGTCCAGGTGGAAGCAGGGAGACATAGATATGGTGACCTCCGATCATTCCCCGTGTCCGGTGAAGTTGAAGGAAGGTGGACTGTGGCAAGCGTGGGGAGGTATTTCGAGTGGCCCGTACACGCTGTTAAGCGTGCTCGAGCTCACGGCGAAGCACGGCCTGCCGTGGGAACAGGCAGCAGCTTGGACCGCAAAGAAGCCCGCGGAGCGTTTTGGCCTGCATAAGAAAGGGAGCCTCGAAGAAGGGAAGGATGCAGACCTTGTGCTGGTCGATCTTCATGAAGAAACGACAGTAGGGCGCGAAACGATGCATATGCGTCATAAACACAGCTTGTTTGAAGGACATCGTTTTCCGTACCGGATCCATTCGGTATGGCAGCGGGGCCTGGAAATTTATAACGGAAAAACTGAGACATTTACAAACAGAAAAGGAAAGTGGCTGCAGGAATAATAATCCGGCAGCCACTTTTTCAGCGCAGAAGGCGGTTAATGAATTTACGTGCTGCACGGTTGGCGGAGCGGCGCGCAAGGCGTTTTCCCAGGGAGCCGTTTTTGGCTGCCTTTACATCACCGGAAACACGGTTTGCCTTTAAAATCGTACGTGCGAGCTTTTGAAAAGCCATCTGAACACTCCTTTCCATGAAACAATCGTTGTATAGTATATATCCTTATTTGCCCAAAAGTAAGCTTCCAAATAAATGTTCATTTGGAAGCGGAAAAGCTTATTTCAACAGCCACTCGTGATCCGGGTCATTATGGAACTTCCACTTGCGCACCGGTCCGGCCATTACATTCAAATAATAAGCCTGGTAGCCTGCCGGAGCAGCCACCGGGTGGTAGCCTTTGGGCACCATCACGACATCGTTGCTGTTTACTACCATCGTTTCATCAAGGTCCCTCGGATCATCGTAAACGCGATGAATCAGGAATCCGCCTTCTTCGGGGTCCACTTTATGAAAATACGTTTCTTCGAGATAGGACTCGTGCGGAAGGTTTTCAGTATCGTGTTTGTGTGGCGGGTAGCTCGACCAGTTCCCTTCCGGCGTATATACCTCCACCACCAGCACGCTCTCGGCTTCTTCAGAGTCCGGAAGGATATTATGCACTCTCCGGGACATCGAGCCGGAGCCGCGGTCTTCTGTTCCTACATCATTCGGGCCGATCAGGCGGGCGTTATACTTTCCGGTTGCCGGGGCCTTACAGACGGCGAGTTCAATATCTGTATTCGCCTTTACTTCAAAGCGGTCCTTAGCCGGGACATATACGGAATACGGCGGAATTTTTTCGAACACGCTCATGCGTTTTCCAAGATTTTCAAAGGAGTCATTGTTAGTCTGGACGTCTGCCTTGCCGCTCAAAAGCACGAGGCATGCTTCGTTATCGCCAGTGTCAGCCTGAATGCTTTCACCCTCCTGCACACGGTACACCTGGAAGCCGACATATTTCCAGCCGGCGCTTTCCGGGGTGACGTCGTGAATTTTTTGTGCAGTGATGTCTGGTTTTACAACTAAATTTGGCATACATAAACTTCCTTTCTAAGAGATTTCAATTGTTTCGGATTCTACATCAGCAATATATACGGTTTTCTTTTCTTTCCAGGCCTGTGCTGCAGCCAGGGCAGCCGTCTGGGCGGCAATGCCGTCATCACCGGTGCAGACAGCCGGAGTGCCGGACTGCACGGATTCAGTAAACATCGCAATCTCGCGCTCGAACGCTGTCTGATACCGTTCCAGAAAAAAGTGCACCGGCTTTTCCGATTTAATAAAATCGTCCTGCCACCATTCCACTTGATGGGTCGGCTGGTTTGGCACCGTGGCTGCCCCATTGGAGCCAAACAGCTCAAGACGCTGGTCATAGCCGTAGACCGCGCGCCGGCTGTTTTCAATCACGCCGACGGCCCCGCTCTCAAACGTTAAAGAAATAACAGCCGTATCAATGTCACCGTAATCATTGAACCGTTTGTCGATCAGCGCACCGCCGTGCACGGAAATCGCTGCAATATTTTCTCCCATAATATAGCGTGCCATATCAAAGTCGTGAATGGTCATATCCACGAACAACCCACCGGATGTTGCCACATATTCCATTGGAGGCGGGGAAGGATCGCGTGAAATGATCTGCAGCATTTCAGGCGTGCCAACCTGGCCGTTAAGCCGCATCATCCGCACCTGCTGGAAGGAAGGGTCAAAACGGCGGTTGAAGCCAATCTGAAACACGAGCCCTGCTTCTTTGGCCGCCTTGACGACCCGGCGTGATTCTTTAATGTCAAAGCTGATTGGCTTTTCGCAAAAAATGTGTTTCTTGTTTTGAATGGCCTTATCAATCAGAGAAATATGCTCTGAGGTGGCAGCGCATATGAGAACGGCATCAATTTCAGGGTCATGAAGAATATCCTCGGCACTGGAAGTTACATATTGCGGAGAGAAAGCCTGCTCAATTGTTTTAAGAGCAGAGGTGTTGATATCTGCGACTGCCCGGAGGACAGTGGCAGGAAGGAGGTGAAGATTTTCAATGTGCAGCCGGCCGATGCGGCCGGCGCCGATAACACCTATATTAACCATATGCGGGGCCCCCATAAAATGTAGTTTGAAGAAAGCGCTTAACTTTAATGTGAATTATACATTAATGAATCGCTTACATCAATCAAAGAATGAGATTTCTCAGAAAACATACAGCAGTCGTATGCCTCTAAATGTAAATTAAAGAAAAATCAAAAAAATACTTTACATCTGAATGCGCTTTCTTTAGAATCAAACGTATAGAGTAGGAAAGCGCTTAACCATAAATCGATTAAAACAACGAAGGGTGGTTATGTTTTAATGGAATTTCCAAAAAACCGTTCAAGGGATCTGGTTGGCATGGGCCGGCTGACGATTGACATGAACGCGAACGAAATCAACCGTCCGATGGAAGAAACGCGGACGTTTACGAAATATGTGGGAGGCTCTCCGGCCAACATTACGATTGGAGCCTCGAGACTGGGCCTTAGCACCGGCTTCATCGGCAAGGTAGCAGACGATCAGATGGGTAATTTTATTCGCAGCTACTTTGAAAAAAACAACATTAATACGGAAAATGTAAAAACAGACAATACGGGGGCGGTCACCGGGCTTGCCTTCACGGAAATCATCAGTCCGGAGGACTGCAGCATACTACTGTACAGAGACAACGTGGCGGACTTGAAAATCAGTCCGCTCGAAATTTCCGAGGAATACATTAAAAATACATCCGCGGTCATGTTTTCCGGTACGGCGCTTGCTGCGAGCCCTTCCCGGGAAGCGGTCTTCCTGGCGGCAGAATATGCGCACAAGCACGGAACGAAGGTGCTGTTTGATATTGACTTTCGCCCGGCAACGTGGAAATCCAAGGAAGAAACCGCCACGTACTACAACCTGCTGGCTGAAAAAAGCCATCTAATTATTGGCACAAGAGACGAGTTTAATATGATGGAAAATATGGAGTCCGAAATGGATGGCAGCGACGATAAGACCGCTGCAAAATGGTTTAACCATTCGGCAGAAATTGTGCTGATTAAACACGGGGCCGAAGGTTCATTTGCCTACACGAAGGACGGAGACTATTTCACCGGGAAAACCTTTGAAACCGAAGTGCTGAAAACGTTCGGGGCCGGAGATGCCTACGCCTCCTCCTTTGTTTACGGTCTGATGCAGGGGTGGGAAGTTAATCGGGCGATGGATTTTGGCGGAGCGTCCGCAGCCATTGTCATTTCCCGGCACAGCTGCTCAGAAGCAATGCCGAACGCAGAAGAAGTACAGGAATTTATTGATGAAAGTGTGAGAAAAGGCACCATAAAGTCTTAAGAAGGCAGGGTGCTCAGGTATAATCATATGAAATACTTCAAAAAGCAATTCTACAATCCGTTTATATAGAAAGGACGATGAAGATATGCAGGAACAAGCAGTAACGACCTTAAAAAATTTTATCGGCGGCCAATGGGTGACCTCCCGGTCCGCCACGGACCAGGTGTACAATCCGGCCACCAGTGAGGTGATCGCCCGCGTCCCGCTTTCCTCGAAGGACGAAGTGAACGAGGCCGTGGAGGCGTCGAAAGC
>NZ_JBQOJB010000008.1:0-133566 GCF_054971365.1 Marinococcus salis
ATGGTGACCCGTACGGGATTCGAACCCGTGTTACCGCCGTGAAAGGGCGGTGTCTTAACCACTTGACCAACGGGCCTTTCATGGTGAGCCATGGAGGATTCGAACCTCCGACCCTCTGATTAAAAGTCAGATGCTCTACCAACTGAGCTAATGGCTCTTGATACGAAGAAATTGTCGCTGTGGATAACGACAACATGAGTAATATTATCACGTCACAGTATCAATTTCAACTAGTTTTATATGAAAAAAATGATTCTTGGAAAAAAGCATCCGCCTCTGTGGCAGATGCTTAGTGATTTTTATTGGATCGCCCATACACCGCGGACCATATTTGTCTGATTCCGATCCGGGCCTACGGAGAAAATGCTGATAGGAATGTTGGTCAGCTGGGAGATACGTTCAATGTAGTGACGGGCGTTTACTGGAAGGTCCCCAAGCGAAGAAGCACCGGTGATGTCTTCTGTCCAGCCGGGCAGTTCTTCATAAATCGGCTCGCACTCGGCAAGTACTTTAAGACTCGCAGGGAATTCTTCCATAATCTCTCCCCGATACTTGTAGGCTTTACATATTTTCAATGTTTCAATACCGGTCAAAACATCAATGGAATTTAAGGATAAATCGGTAATACCGCTCACTCTGCGCGCATGGCGTACGACAACGCTGTCGAACCAGCCAACTCGGCGGGGCCGGCCGGTAGTAGTTCCGTATTCGTTTCCAACTTCACGAATCTGCTCTCCGGTTTCGTCGGAAAGCTCTGTTGGAAACGGCCCGTCACCCACACGGGTTGTATATGCTTTAGAAACACCCACCACATGCTGAATTTTGGACGGTCCTACCCCGGAGCCAATAGTTACGCCGCCGGCAATAGGATTCGAAGACGTTACAAATGGATATGTGCCCTGGTCAATATCAAGCATGACACCCTGCGCGCCTTCAAACAGTACACGGCGGCCTTTATCGATCGCTTCATTCAATTCTACCGAGGTATCACATACGTACTTCGCAAAAAACTGGCCGTAGTCGTAGTATTCATCCAAAATATCTTCAAGTTCAAATCCTTCTGCGTCATACATTCTTTCCAGCAGGCGATTCTTTTCTTTTAAATTCCGTGACAGCTTTTCCCGGAATTCATCTTTGTCCAGAAGGTCCGCAATACGGATGCCGACACGCGCCGCCTTATCCATATACGCCGGGCCGATGCCTTTTCGGGTCGTTCCAATTTTATTTGTGCCTTTGCTGTCTTCCTCCACAGCATCGAGACGCAGGTGATACGGTAGAATAACGTGCGCCCGGTTGCTGATACGCAGATTGCTTGTATCCACCCCGCGCTCATGAAGATATTCCAGCTCTTCGACAAGCGCTTTCGGGTCGATAACCATGCCGTTTCCAATGACACACGTCTTGTCATCATAAAAAATTCCGGACGGAATTAAATGAAGTTTGTATTTAGTTCCCCCGAACACAATCGTATGCCCCGCGTTATTTCCACCCTGGTAACGAGCCACAACCTCTGCATTTTCTGATAAGTAATCCGTCACTTTTCCTTTTCCTTCGTCTCCCCACTGAGTTCCTACAATTACTATTGACGACACAGCGTCCACCTCCACAATCTCTCCTGCCGGCACCTTAGGCATGTTTTTTCTTTGCTTATTCGATAACGTTCAGTTGGCTTCATTTAAAACTTTCATATGAATTCCACTCTGGAGAAAATCCCTTAGATAGTCTACCAACCACGGCTGACAAAGTCAATAAAACACGAACGTTAAAAGTTTTATCAGCTTAATTTGTTCGTTTATGTAAAAAGCCCGAAGCTTAAGCTCCGGGCGGGATTTGATTATCGTCATGTCGCCGGTCCAAATTAACGAATTTATTGTATTCCTTAATAAAAGCAAGCTCTGCCGTACCGACCGGGCCATTACGTTGTTTGGCGATAATAATTTCAATAATATTTTGGTTTTCAGATTCCTGGTCATAGTAATCATCACGGTACAAAAACGATACGATATCTGCGTCCTGCTCGATACTTCCAGATTCCCTCAGGTCAGACATCATCGGGCGTTTATCCTGCCTGGACTCTACTCCGCGGGAAAGCTGGGACAGCGCAATCACTGGCACATTGAGTTCACGGGCAAGAGCTTTTAAATTACGGGAAATTTCCGAGACTTCCTGCTGGCGGCTTTCTCCGCCCCTGCTGCTTCCCTGGATCAACTGCAGATAATCAATCAAAATCATGCCAATACCCCGTTCCTGCTTCAAACGAAGGCATTTTGCGCGTATGTCGTTTACCCGGATGCCCGGGGAATCATCAATAAAAATGCCAGCCGAAGATAAGCTTCCCATCGCCATCGTCAGCTTTTCCCAGTCCTCTTCCTGCAAAGCACCGGTACGAAGACGATTGGCGTCAATATTTCCTTCCGCACAGAGCATACGCTGCACAAGTTGGGCAGCACCCATCTCCAGGCTGAATATTGCTACGTTTTCTTCAGACTTTGTCGCAATGTTCTGGGCGATATTTAAGGCAAAAGCTGTTTTCCCCATCGAAGGCCTGGCAGCTACAATAACTAAGTCACTGCGCTGAAAACCGGCTGTCATATGGTCAAGTTCGGCAAAGCCGCTTGCGATTCCGGTGACATCATTTTCCCGGTTTTGCAGCATTTCAATATTGTCATATGTTTCAATGAGTACGTCTTTAATAGAAACAAAGGCCGAGGACCGGCGTTCCTGTGATACTTCCATAATGGTTTTTTCAGCTTCATTAAGTACTTCCTCTACATCGTGTTCTCCGCTGTAGCCTTCATTTACTATGTTGGTTGCTGCCCTTATCAGCCGCCGAAGCAGGGATTTGCTGTATACACCCTGACTGTAATATCCAACGTTTGCTGCTGTCGGTACAGCATTTGCCAGATCTGTCAGATACGACAGGCCGCCGATTTCTTCAAGTGCCTGCTTTGTCTGCAGTTCCGTGCTGACTGTAATAAGGTCGACCGGTTCTCCCCGTTCAGACAGCTCAATCATCGTATTAAAAATACGCTGGTGCGACTGGCGATAGAAGTCTTCCGGCATCAAATGCTCCGTGGCAGTAATGAGTGCTTCTCCCTCTAGAAAGACAGCACCTAAAACGGCCTGTTCTGCTTCAATATTCTGCGGGGGGACCCGTTCTGTGAAAATATCATTCATTGCTTTCACCTCGATAGAACGTGTTGAAAAAAGAGCCTGGTTCTTACCCTCTGTTTATGACGGGGAAACAGGCTCTTTATTCATCCACGCAGCTGTTACTCTTCGGTCACGTGTACGTTTACGACAGCCGTGACTTCAGGATGGATCTTGATTGGTACTTTTGTGTAGCCAAGCGAACGAATTGGCTGGTCAATTTCTATTTTTCTTTTATCTACTTTCATGTCCATGCTCTTCAGTTTTTCAGCAATTTGTTTTGTAGAAACCGCTCCGAACAAACGGCCGCCTTCGCCCGCTTTAGCTGTGAGCTCCACATCTGTTTTTTCGAGCTGCTCTTTAAACTTCTTCGCCTGCTCGAGCTCTTCCTGCTCCCGCTCTTTTTGCTTTTTCTGCGTAGCTTCCAGGTCCCGCAGGTTGCCTTTGCTCGCTTCTACGGCAAGGTTTTTCTTTAACAGGTAGTTTCTGGCGTATCCTTCGGAAACGTCTGCAACTTCACCTTTTTTCCCCTGGCCCTTTACGTCCTGCTTCAATATAACTTTCATTCGGTTGTGCCCCCTTGCAAATATTCATCAATGGCCTGCTTCAGGCGTTTTTCCGCTTCATCAATCGTAACGTCGGTCAACTGCGTTGCTGCATTCGTCAAATGACCGCCTCCGCCTAAAGCCTCCATTATTAACTGCACGTTCACTTCACCCAGTGAACGGGCGCTGATACTAATTTTATCATCCTGGCGCTTAGATATCACAAAAGAACCTTTAATATCATTCATCGTAAGCAGGGTGTCTGCTGCCTGGGCGATTAAAATCTGGCCGTACATTTCGTCTTCTGCTGCTGCTGCGACAGCCATTCCGTCCCGGTACACTTCTGCCCGTTCGATAAGGTGCGACCGCTCCACGTATTGATCGAGATCTTCTTTTAACAGCATCTGTACCATCGTCGTATCGGCCCCGTGCATTTTTAAAAATGAGGCTGCATCAAATGTTCTCGATCCTGTCCGGATGGCAAAGCTTTTCGTATCCACAATAATGCCTGCGAGCATTGCTGTTGCTTCAAGCACGTCCATGCTGAGCTTTTTCGGCTGATACTCCAGAAGCTCCGTTACAAGCTCGGCTGTGGAGGAAGCGTACGGCTCCATATATACAAGCACCGGGTCTTCAATGAACTCTTCCCCCCGGCGGTGATGGTCAAGCACAATCGTACGGTTCACGCGGTCAATCAGCCGCGGCTCAATAACCATGGATGGTTTGTGTGTGTCCACGACAACAAGCAGCGTATGCTTTGTCACTTCATCCATTGCTTCTGAAGGCGTAATAAATTGAGACCACAGGTATTCATGGTTTTCGATTTCTTCCATCAGCTTTTTCACGTCCGGATTAATTTCATCCGGGTCCACTACAACATACGCATCCGTATTGTTTACTTCCGCGATTTTAAGTACACCGATCGCAGCGCCAATCGCATCCATGTCCGGGTTCTTATGCCCCATTACAATAACCTGGTCGCTTTCAAGCACGAAATCACGCAGCGCGTGGGAAATAACTCTAGCGCGCACTCTCGTGCGTTTTTCGACTGCGTTGGACTTTCCGCCATAAAAACGCACTTTTCCATTAGCATCTTTGATGGCTACCTGGTCGCCTCCACGTCCAAGCGCCAGATCCAAACTGGACTGAGCCAGCGAACCAAGCTCCTGGAGCGAAGGCTCGCCCGCTCCAATGCCAATGCTCAGCGTAATGGTTACTTTTTCTTTACTGGTAATATCACGAACGTAATCGAGCAGTTCAAACTTTGTCTGCTCGAGATGATCAAGGGCCCCCTGATTCATGACAGCAATAAACCGGTCCACTGCAATACTTCGCAGTAAAATGTCATGATCGCCCGCCCATTCATTTAAAGCGGTGGTTACATGACTCATCAGCCGGCTTCTTGTCTGATCATCCATGCCCTGGGTGACTTCGGTGAAATTATCTAAATAAATAAATGATACAACGGATTTTTCTTTTTGATAAAGCGCCTGGGTATCTATCGTTTCGGTCATATCAAAAAAGTACAGCAGGCGTTCTTCGCGGTGAATATACACTGTGTAATGGCGATTTCTCATCGTCAGCTGTATTTCACTTTCGCCCTGCTTAATCGCTGCAGACAGACGTTCAGAAACAGTACTGAGCGGTTTTCCCATGAACTCTTTCGGTAGATAGGAAAGAATAAAGGGATTTGCCCACTGTACTTGATAATCCCTGTCGTACAGCAATATGCCTATGGGCATTTCAGTGACTGCTTCTTCCCCCGCCTTGTTCACCCGGTGGGTCAGCGTAGATATATACCGCTCCAGCTCTTTTTCAAATGAACGCTCCGCCTGGATAACATAAACAGCCAAAGCTCCGAGCAAAATAAAACCTACAGCCCCTATTTCCCATTGAAACCATGTGAGAAAGGCCAGGGCTATTCCGGCTAGTATGAACAATCCGACGATATGATAGCCGTACCACCGCCGTATTAAAAACTTCGGCATGTAACTCAACCCCTACTTCGTGTCGGTTTGAATGCGTTGCTTCAAATTTAGACCTAAATCTATTATACCTAAAATGCGGGCTAAAAATAATGCTATTGTTGATAATAATATACTCCCGACGATAATGAGAACCCCGTAGTATTTTGGATAGGATTTGGCATGCAGAAAATAGAAAATAACGGTAAAGCCCTGAATCGCTACAGCCAGCTCCAAAAGAGGAAAAAGGTTCATGACAACAATATACATAGCTGTGCCTTCTTCAAGCCCAATCAAAATAAATATAGAACCGGTCAAATAATACCATATAAGGGACCTCGGAAAGTTCCAGTTTCGAAATGCCGGAAACTGCTGATAATCCACCCGGACACGCTTCAGAATAATGTGGGCAAACGCCTGAGTTATAAACGAAAGAATAATGCCTGTACCGATAAGGAGAACTGGGCCGATATATTGAATCAGCGTAACCATCTCAGCCAGGGCGTCCAGGTTCGAGGTATTTTGATCAATGCTTTCCATCATGCTTCTCGCCTGGGAAATAGACTCGTTCAGTGTTTGTTGTATTAATTGGATAGGGTCAATATTAAACAGAAAAACGGAGCTCAAATAAAATAGAACCAGGCCGGTTATATATGCCACAGTCCCCGCAGCAAACACAGCAAAAGCGGGTTTCCTTTGATGAATAAGTGCCCCGGTCGCAATGCCTCCAAGACCGAAAATCAAAGCCGTCGGAAAGCCGATCCCACCCGTAAACAGAGTGGCAAGCAGCGCACAGACAATAAACATAAAAATGCCCGGCTTCCATCCGTTTCTTGCTACAAAAATAATAAACGGAAGCGGCATCGCTATCGTTAATAAACTCCCCAGGACCGGCACAAAAATCAACAGCAGTACCAGCACCAGGAACACAGCGCTAAAAACAGCTGCTTCTGCGACACTTCTAGCGTTTCTCACTTCACGTTCACCTCATTTGCAAAGGCAGTCAAATAAATGTACAGCAGCCGCTCAGCGCTTTCACTCCAACATTATCCCCGTGCTGCCTTTATTCCTTCGTATTCATGGAAATTCCATTCGTTCATTTTAGCTTATTCCTTTTCAAAAAGAAAGACGAACAGCCGAATAGTCAAAGGCTGTCCATATTTAAAAAGCGCTGACTTCCGCCAGCGCCCTGTTTCATTTATTTGCTTGCTGAAAAGCTTCTTTCTATTCTTCCTTCGGCAGTTTGAAAGAAGAGTTATCCGGCACTTCTGCTTCTATGTTTTCCTCTGCGGCCTGAATATCATCCTGTTTCAGTTCTTCCAGCTGTTTATTAATTTTTGTAATATAAGACTGAACGTCCATACAAAAGCCTCCCTCTTGGTGTATAAAGTGCGTCAACGATTACTTTATGTATACCCCGGAGGAAAAACACTAAACATCGAGACGATGCAAAACAGCTCCGCCGAAAAAAACAAACACCCCTTTCCAGGCATGAAACCTGGAAAAGAGTGTTTAGATGTTTTCCTTACTGCTCACGCACATAAGGAAGCAATGCTACGTGACGGGAACGCTTAATAGCGCGGGTCAACTTACGCTGATATTTCGCACTCGTTCCAGTTACGCGGCGTGGAAGAATCTTCCCTCTTTCTGAAATAAACTTCTTCAAGAGTTCAGTATCTTTGTAATCGATATGAGTAATTTTATTTACTGTGAAGTAACAAACTTTCCGTCTTTTTCCTCTACGACGTGCCGCTGCTGCCATTGTTTATCCTCCTTTATAAAAGATTGTTTATGCTCTCAGGGGTTTTAGAATGGCAAATCGTCATCTGAAATGTCGATTGGCTGCCCGTTGTCCGAAAACGGATCATCGTTTAAATTAGACGAATCGCGATTTTGCTGGCCTGAACCTGAGCTTTGGCTGTTCTGCTGCTGAGAATAGCCGCCTCCCTGCGAAGAACCTCCGCCTCCGGATGCTCCGCGCGGCTCAAGGAACTGCACGCTCTCCGCCTGAACTTCTACTACTGTTACACGACGGCCTTCCTGGTTTTCATAACTCCGGCTCTGCATACGTCCGTCTACACCGGCCAGGCTTCCTTTTTTCAAGTAATTGGCCACATTTTCTGCCTGCTTCCGCCAAATGACGCAGTTAAGAAAGTCTGCTTCACGTTCGCCCTGCTGGTTGGTAAATGGACGATTTACCGCAAGGCGAAAGTTAGCGACTGCTACGCCGTTCGGGGTATAACGCAGATCAGGGTCCGCGGTCAGCCTGCCGACTAACACGACACGATTTATCATTTAAACCCCTCCTGATTGTTAATGAAATTAGTCGTCGTTACGAACAACTAAGTGGCGGATTACGTTATCATCGATTTTAACCAGACGGTCAAATTCGTTGGTAGCGTCCGCGGTGCCTTTAATGTAAGTTACAACGTAATACCCGTCACGAAAATCATTGATTTCGTATGCGAGACGTTTTTTCCCTACTTCGTCTACTTTTTCAATTTCAGCGCCGTTATCTGTTAAGATTTTGTTGTACCGTTCGATTGTGTTTTTCACACCATCTTCGTCAACATTCGGGCTGATAATGTAAAGTACCTCATAATTCCGCATGCTGCGTCACCTCCTTTTGGTCTTCGGCTCTTTTCCAGTGGAAAAGAACAAGGAGCAAAAAACGCTTATCCGTTTTTAACTCGCAAGTTAAAATTATATCAGCTTGACTTTCATTTTACAATATTCCCGGCAGAAAAATTAAACGTTAAAGCGGAAGTGGACAACGTCCCCGTCTTTAACAATATATTCTTTGCCCTCAAGCCTTACCTTGCCTGCGTCTTTGGCACTGTTCATTGCACCTGCCTGCATTAGGTCTTCATAACCGACTACTTCTGCACGAATAAAGCCCTTTTCAAAATCACTGTGAATAACTCCGGCTGCCTGCGGTGCTTTTGTATTTTTGCGGATCGTCCAGGCGCGCACTTCAGGTTCGCCTGCAGTAAAGTACGTCTGCAGCCCAAGCAGGGAATAAGCTTCCCGGATCAGCTGGTCGAGTCCCGGTTCTTCAATGCCGAGATCCTGAAGAAATTCATTTTTTTCTTCTCCCTCAAGCTCTGCAAGCTCCTCTTCAATTTTCCCGGAAATAACGACCACGCCGGCGCCTTCAGCTGCTGCAAATTCTTTTACGCGGGAGACATGTTCATTGTCCCCTTCCTCCATTAAGTCGTCTTCACTGACATTGGCTACGTACAATACCGGCTTCATCGTGAGGAGCTGGAAGCCCTTGACGATTTTCAGCTCTTCCTCGGTCCACTCCAGGCTGCGCACTGGCTGCTCTTCTTTTAATGCTTCGATGATTTTTTCGAGAACCGCATGCTCCTGCATCGCGTCTTTATCTTTGGACTTGGCAAGCTTTGCTACCTTATCAATCCGCTTTTCTGCTGTTTCAAGGTCTGCAAGAATCAGTTCAAGGTTAATTACTTCGATATCGTTAATCGGATCTATTTTCCCGGACACGTGGGTGATGTCGTCACTATCAAAGCAGCGTACTACATGGGATATCGCATCCACTTCCCGGATATGAGACAGAAATTTATTTCCGAGGCCTTCCCCTTTGCTTGCGCCTTCCACAATGCCGGCGATATCTGTAAATTCAAATGCGGTAGGAATCGTTTTTTTCGGCTGAAACATATTTGTTAACTGCTCGAGCCTGCTGTCCGGAACTTCTACTATGCCTACGTTGGGGTCAATGGTGCAGAACGGATAGTTGGCAGACTCCGCCCCTGCCTGCGTAATCGCATTAAACAATGTTGACTTCCCGACATTTGGAAGCCCGACTATACCTGTAGTTAAAGCCATTTATTATTTCCTTCTTTCTTTCAATTAATATTTCTCTAAACATAACAAAGAGGACAACCGCAGCTGTCCTGTAAAGCAACTCTTTATCGTTAGTATATTGCTTTGAGTATAGTATAATTTCTTTTCTGCGACAACAAGAGCGGCTTCGATGGTTATTCGAGCACCTTTTTTACCTTTTTATTGAACTCTTTTCTCGGAAGCATCACGCTGTGCCCGCACCCCTCACATTTAATCCGGATATCGGCGCCCATCCGAATAATTTTCCAGCGGTTTTCTCCGCACGGATGCTGTTTTTTCATTTCTACAATATTATTGATTTCAAAAGGCTGCTTTTCCGCCATAGCTCCCGTTTCTCCTTTCCCATCATTTTTACCTGAACAATTTGATACTTTTTATCCTATCTTACTCCGCCGCAAACCTCAATAAAACCAGCATTTCCTTATTCACGAAGCCTGTCGCTTAAATATAACCGTTATTTTTGCCCACACGCGGGTATAGTAGGCTAATATCATTTATTTTTGGCTGCAATTCCGGAAAGGGGCTATCTGCTATGGGGAAAAAAGCTGTTTCACGTGAAACCTATCGTACTCACTGCCATGTCAGCATGAATGAGCCCGAAAGCGCTGGAGAACTGGCAAAATGCCTGACCAGCCATCTCCGTGAGCGTGTCACAGACGAAGACATTATAGTCGTGTGTATCGGAACAGACCGATCCACCGGAGATTCACTCGGCCCTTTGACTGGCAGCAAGCTTCTTGAAAAAAGACTGGAAAATTTTTATGTATATGGTACTCTCCAATACCCAGTACACGCTGTTAATTTGGAGGAAACGCTCTCTCTCATTGAAGCAGACCATCCGCATGCTTTTGTTATCGCTGTCGACGCCTGCCTTGGCTATCTGCAGAATGTCGGAAAAGTTACTTTGAATGAAGGAGGAGTAACTCCAGGGGCTGCGATGAAAAAGAAACTCCCTATAGTTGGAGATATGCACATTAACGGCATAGTGAATGTCAGGGGGATGATGGAATATTTTGTACTGCAAAACACCCGGCTTTATACTATCAATACGATGGCTTCTTTAATAGCAGACACCTTTCTTCTCGTTGATCAGTCATTATCAAAGCAGGATATTTTACGCAGGGGAGAAGCTGCTGCTCTTCCCGTTACATTTCATAATGATGATGATCATATCCGTTTTCTGCGTGAAGCTTCATCCGCCGAACAGGCGGATAATAAACACAAAAAAAGCCACCATCGGTATCGCCGGAAGTAGATTGGCTACCCGGATTTCTAAAAGCCCCACTAACTTCAATCCAATGGCGATAATCATCACGCCGCCAGTAGCCGTCATTTCGGTAATAAAGGTATCCATGGCTTCCTGGGGTACCAGCCTGTCAATTTGGACAGCAAAAAGAGCGATTGATCCCTGATAGAGGACAACAGGTATAAATGAAAAAAGCACACCTATCCCCATCGTCGTTGTAAAGATAAGCGCTGAGAACCCATCCAGCATTGATTTTGTAAATAAAACGTCGTGTTCCTGGCGCAGGCCGCTGTCCATTGCTCCAAGAACCGCCATCGCTCCCACCACGTAAACCAGCGTGGCCGTTACAAAACCTTTGGCTACTTTATTATCTGCACTACCGCTTCCAATCCGTTTTTCCACCCACCGCCCAAGAGATTCCAGTTTATCCTCAATTCGTATCCGTTCTCCTGCCCAGGCTCCTGTCACCAGGCTGCCTACGACAATTAAAAATTGTTCTGTCTGCAGTCCCATCTGTATGCCGAGAAGTACAACAGCCAGCGCCAATGCCTGCATAATGGTAGTTTTCATTCTTTCCGGAATACGGTGAAATAACAATCCCATTAACGATCCAATAATAATGGTCACTCCGTTAACCAGCGTTCCTGTAAGCACCATAAACGTCCGCTCCCTTTTCCTGCTTGTTTCTTTGTTTTTATATGTGCCCATCCAGAACTCAAAATCATAACGGTAAACGTTTGTCAGAAGCAGGCACAGGCTTTGCTTTCCTCTTCGTTTTCTTTCGGGAGTTCTTTTCAGCTGTCATTTCATTCTTTCCAGATTGGATAAAAGCTTTCCTTTTTACTTGCATACAGCATGTCTTAAAGATCTCCGTGCCCCGTCTCTTCTGGCAGGCACTCTCCAACTGCCGTTCACCTTTGTTAGTAACGGCTGGGCTTTAAATATTTTACTATAAAATGAAATAGAGCGGGCCCGTACTATACGGCAAAAGTTACATAGCCAAGATCTTTTACAGTTCCCCCGCCTCTTTCATTTCAAGGAGAGATCGTTATGATTGTCCAGTTATCCAATCATAAATACGAAACCGCAAAAAGCATACTTGCTCTGCAGCAGCAATCCTACTATACAGAAGCTGTGCTTATAGATAATTTTGATATCCCTGCTTTAAACGAATCAGTAGAAGCCATCCGCTCTTCGAAGGAAACTTTTGTAGGTTATTTTGTAGAGGGTGAACTCCGTGCTTTAATTGCTTATGAACACCAGGAAAAAAAGCTGCAAATTACAAGGCTCGTCGTGCATCCGGATTTTTTCCGGCGGGGCTTTGCTTCCTACCTGATGAAATATCTATTAAACCACCATCTCGATACTTTAATTTACGCTCATACGAGCGTAAAGAATCAGCCGGCGATCGATCTTTATTATTCTTTTGGATTTGTCATATCCCGTAAATTCAATCTCCCGGACGGGCATCCTATGGTAGTGCTAGAACGCTATTCTTCCTATGCCTGAAAAGGTCTTTTTCCCCGGGAGGCCTCTTTTGAACTATAAAAATTAGAAAAGGCTCCCGTTTGATAACTGGAAGCCCTTTCGTTATTCTTTCTCTTCGCTCAGAAGCTGGAGGATCCGATCGAGATCCTCATCCGAAAAGAATTCAATTTCAATTTTGCCTTTATTTTTCCCCTGTTGAATAGAAACAGAAGTTCCGAAATACGATTGAAGCTCTTCTGCTTTCTGCTCGAGAAAAGGAGAAGCAGGTTGCTTCTGCTTTGTTTCACGTGGAACACCTTCATTCATCTGCTGAACGAGCTTTTCCGTCTGCCTTACATTAAGAGACTGTTTAACAATCTGCTCGCTCACCTTAGCGGCCAGCTCTTTCTTTCTCAATCCAAGAAGCGTTCTGGCATGCCCCATAGAAATTCCCTTCGTTTCCACGAGCTTTTGTACTTCTGCTGGCAGCTGCAGAAGCCGGATATAGTTGGCAATGTGCGGTCTGCTCTTCCCGAGACGCTTAGACAGTTCATCCTGAGTAATATCGAGTGACTCCACCAGGCGCTGATACGCATGGGCTTCTTCCAAGGGATTCAAATCTTCCCGCTGCAGGTTTTCAATCAAAGCGACTTCCATCATCCGTTCATCGCTTAAATCCTTTACGATTGCCGGAATTTCTTTTAATCCCGCTGCCGAAGCAGCCCGGAACCGCCGCTCTCCGGTGACGATATCATATCCTTTAATACTTTTGCGGACAAGAATTGGCTGCAGAACGCCAAACTCTGCCACAGACTGCTTCAGCTCTTCAATGGCTTCTTCTTCAAACCGTTTTCTCGGCTGATAAGGGTTGGGCCGCAATTCCTGTACTGGTACCGCAGTGATTTGATCTTCGTTGCTGCCTGTTTCTTCCGGAAAAAAAGCGTTCAACCCTCTACCTAGACCTTTGGCCACCAGCAACCACTTCCTTTGCTAATTCTAAATAGACCTCGGCACCCTTAGACTTCGCGTCATACATAATAATTGGAAGACCGTGGCTTGGAGCTTCCCCAAGTCGTATATTCCGGGGGATAATCGTTTCAAATACTTTTTCCTGAAAGTATTTTTTTACTTCTTCTATGACCTGGAAACCAAGATTGGTCCTTGCATCGAGCATCGTAAGAAGCACTCCTTCAATTTCCAAATCATGATTTAAGTGCTTCTGTACGAGACGGACCGTATTGAGCAGCTGACTTAATCCTTCCAAAGCGTAGTATTCACACTGTACCGGAATTAAAATCGAATCCGAAGCAGAAAGCGCGTTAATCGTTAGAAGTCCCAGAGAGGGCGGGCAATCGATTATTATGTAGTCGTACTGCTCAGCCACATCCTCCAGAGCATTTTTCAGTCTTATTTCCCGGGAAATAGTGGAAACCAGTTCAATTTCTGCTCCGGACAGCTGAATAGTGGCAGGTACTACGTCCAACTGTTCCAAAGCAGTCCCCCGCACAATATCACGAATGTCCGTGTCTTCGACGAGAACGTTATATATGCACCGCTCCACGTCCCCTTTTTCAATACCGGCCCCACTGGTAGCGTTTCCCTGCGGGTCAATATCTACGAGAAGCACCCGCTGGCCTACATGCGCCAGGCAGGCGCTTATGTTTACTGCTGTTGTTGTTTTCCCAACGCCGCCTTTCTGGTTGGCGATAGCAACAGTTTTTGCCATCGATACACCTACTTTCCAAGTTCCATGCTGTTCTTCTTGTTTACTGCTTTGATTTTGGTATTCGAATAGTCACCTGATAATAACCATCGTAGTCTTCCTCATTTGTATCAATCGCCATACCGCTTTTTGTTACCATCTCTATTGACTCGCGGATCGTATTTAAGGCAATACGGGTATCCCTGGAGACATGCTTCTTCGGCTGCTTTGTTTTTTTCGGCTTAGGATCGAGCAAAGCAGCAATCTTATCTTCCGTCTGTTTTACATTCCAGTCCTTTTCTATCGCTTCATCAACGATACGATCCTGGCGCTCTGCATCCGGAAGCTTTAGAAGTGCTCTGGCGTGTCGTTCAGTAATAGTTTTTTCTGACAGCTTATCCTGCACATACTCAGACAGGTGTAAAAGACGAAGCTTATTAGCGATCGTAGACTGGCTTTTCCCCAGCCGCTGCGCCAGACTTGCCTGCGTGAGCTGATTCATTTCGAGCAGCCTGGCATAAGCGGCTGCTTCTTCAAGCGCAGTTAACGCTTCCCGCTGCAAATTTTCAATAAGCGCAATCGAAGCCGTCTGTGTATCATTAAATTCTTTCACCAGCGCCGGTATCTCTTTCCAGTCAAGCTTTTGCGAAGCACGCCAACGCCTTTCACCGGCAATTATTTCGTACCCCCCGGACTGCTTTCTGACCGTAATTGGCTGCAGGAGCCCGTGCGTCTGCAGCGACTGGGCTAACTCCGAAAGCTTTTCATCTGAAAAGATCGTCCGCGGTTGAAATGGGTTAGCCATGATTTGATGAATTGGAATCATTTTGACTTCGTGTTCATTAATGCCGCTTTTTTCAGCCTGATTATCGCCCAGGCCGAACCATTTTTGAATCGACTGTTTCATACCCGTATATCACCTCACTTAAAAACTGCGACCCTTGATGCTTCACTAGTGGATTTCGTGCCTTTGCTATTTTCATTCTATCACGTTTCTAAAGGTTGTCGAATGAGCCGGTAGTGATTATAAAGGATTTTTTGCCGGTGTTCCTGATTTTCTTGGATACGCCTTTGGGGTTTTTTTCTTTTTTGCGAATGTTAGAAGCACTCGTTCACTGTTTTCTTTCGGGAGTTTCATTTTCTCCGGGCTCCCAGCTTCTGCTTCTAATTTTGCCAGGGCGTTCTCCGCAGTGTGAAGTTCCTCTTCGCCACTTGCTCCCTTCCATGCAATAAAAACGCCTCCCGGCTTTACAAAAGGCAGGCATAGCTCCAAAAGCACCGGAAGTCTGGCCACAGCACGGGCACTGGCCATATCGAACTGATCCCGATACGCTTTTTGCCGTGCAAGCTGTTCGGCCCGGTCATGGATTAGAGTCACTCCCTCAAGCCCAAGCTCACTTACGATTTCCTCCAGAAAACCAATACGTTTTTTTAAAGAATCAACAATCGTAACCTGGAGTTCCGGGAAGCATATTTTTAGCGGCAGGCTCGGAAATCCGGCCCCCGATCCTACATCGATAAAAGATCCTTCTGCCTTGAAAGCCGGGAGAGAAGCTCCGGTGAGAGAATCATAAAAATGCTTCTCATACACCTCCTGTTCTTCGGTAATCCCTGTCAGATTCATGCGTTCATTCCATTCAACAAGCAGTTGATAATACTGCTCAAACTGCTTTTTCTGTTTATCATCCAAATTAATATGTATGGCTTGAAGCCATTCTGGAAACGCTTCTTTACTCATTTTATCTTCCCTGCCCTTCACTGGATAATACAACACTCCCGGACTTTCTTCCGGGAATAGAGATATCTTGAAAAAAGCCCCTGCTTACTGAAAGCAGGGGCTTAGTCATGCGCTACTGTTACGTTGTTGCCATACGGCCCTGTTCGATATATACAAGCAGTATAGATATGTCGGACGGGTTCACCCCGGATACACGGGAAGCCTGGCCGACAGACAGCGGACGTACTTCTGAAAGCTTTTGTCTTGCTTCGATTGCAATACCCGAAATGTCATGATAATCGATGCTCTCCGGAATCTTTTTCTCTTCCATTTTCTTCATACGCTCCACCTGTTCAAGCTGTTTCGAAATATATCCTTCGTATTTCACTTGAATTTCCACCTGCTCGGCTACATCCGGCGCAATTGACGAAGGCGCCTCAGCAAACGGAGCGATGTCAGCATAACCGATTTCCGGCCGCTTCATCAGGTGGGCTGCCGAAGCTGCTTCCTTCATCGCTGTAGAGCCCTGGGAAATAAGCATTTCATTAATCGCTTCATGGGGCTTCAAGGTAAAGCTTTCCAGTCGTTTTTTCTCGGCTTCGATCGCTTCTTTTTTATGAACAAATCGCTCGTAGCGGGCCTCCGGGACTAATCCGATCTCGTGGCCGGTTTCGGTTAAACGCAGGTCAGCATTATCATGACGGAGAAGGAGGCGGTATTCCGCTCTCGACGTTAACAGGCGATACGGTTCGTTAGTGCCTTTAGTGACCAGGTCATCAATCAATACACCGATATAGGCATCCGAACGGTCGAGGATAACGCCTTCCCTGCCCTGAGCCTTGCGGGCTGCGTTAATACCGGCCATGATTCCCTGCCCGGCAGCCTCTTCGTACCCGGACGTACCGTTAATCTGGCCTGCGGTAAATAGACCTTCCACCGTTTTGGTTTCAAGCGTCGGCCAAAGCTGCGTCGGTACAATGGCATCATATTCAATCGCATAGCCCGGACGCATCATTTTTACGTTTTCGAGCCCCGGGATCGTTTTAAGGATACCGAACTGAATGTCTTCCGGAAGACTGGTGGACAGCCCCTGTACGTATACTTCATCTGTGTTTCTGCCTTCAGGCTCGAGGAAAATCTGGTGCTTTGGTTTGTCATTAAAACGCACGATTTTATCCTCGATTGAAGGACAGTACCTCGGTCCGGTTCCTTCGATCATACCCGAATACATCGGAGAGCGCTGCAGGTTGTTTGTAATCAACTCATGTGTCTCCGAACCGGTATAGGTAAGCCAGCATGGCAGCTGATCAGTAATAAATTCCACCGTTTCGTAGGAAAAGGCTCTCGGCTGCTCATCGCCAGGCTGAATTTCTGTTTTGCTGTAATCAATAGAATTACTGTTTACCCGTGGCGGCGTGCCAGTTTTAAAACGGACCATGTCCAGGCCGAGTGCTTTAATGCTGTCCGATAAATTGATGGAAGGCTGCATATTATTCGGCCCGCTTTCATAAGCCAGTTCTCCGAGGATAATTTTACCGCGCAGGTAGGTGCCCGTAGTTACTACAACCGATGAAGCGTAATAGCTGGCACCAGTATTAGTCACTACACCCTTACAAACGTTATCTTCAACGATCAATTCCTCTACCAGCCCCTGGCGGATCGTTAAATTTTCTGTGTTCTCAAGGGTCCGCTTCATTTCCTGCTGGTAAAGAAACTTATCAGCCTGCGCACGAAGTGCCTGGACTGCCGGGCCCTTCCCCGTATTAAGCATTCGCATTTGAATATGCGTTTTATCGATGTTTTTAGCCATTTCTCCACCGAGTGCATCAATTTCACGGACGACGATGCCTTTTGCCGGTCCTCCTACGGACGGGTTACAGGGCATAAAAGCTACGGCGTCCAGGTTCAGCGTCAGCATCAATGTATTGGCCCCCATGCGTGCAGAAGCAAGCCCTGCTTCTACTCCCGCGTGTCCGGCGCCGATGACGATCGTGTCATAATTTCCTCCGTTGTAACTCATTACGGTTCCTCCTTCTAGTATTTTCCTCCGCCTACAGCGGATATATCTATTTTCCGAGACAAAACTGGGCAAACAGCTGGTCAATTAATCCATCATGTACGTTTTCCCCGACAATTTCGCCGAGCTGTTCCCAGGCCCGCGTAATATCAATTTGTATCATATCTACAGGCACTCCCATTTCCACAGCTTCCAAAGCATCATTCACCGAACGTTTGGCCTGATTCAATAACCCGATATGACGGGCATTGGACAAATAATTCATGTCTGCCGCTTCCACCCCTTCATCAAAAAAGAGATGGGCGATCGCTTCTTCAAGACTGTCGATGCCTTCATCATTCAGAAAAGAAGCAGCAATAATCGGCCGGCCAGATGTAAACTCCCGGAGTTCTTCCTCGTCTACCTGCTTGGGAAGATCCGTTTTGTTCATTATAACAATAACATTCATGCCTTGAACTGCCTGAAATAATGCTCGGTCTTCATCAGACAGCGGCTCTGCGCTGTTAATGACAAGAAGGATCAGTTCCGCTTCCTGAAGTACCTGCCGGGAACGCTCTACGCCAATCTTTTCCACAATATCTTCGGTTTCGCGTATACCGGCAGTGTCAATTAAACGAAGAGGTACTCCCCGGACATTCACATATTCTTCGAGCACGTCCCTGGTGGTGCCGGGGACTTCCGTTACAATCGCTTTATTTTCATGCACCAGGTTATTCATTAGCGAGGATTTCCCTACGTTCGGGCGGCCGATAATCGCTGTACCAAGCCCTTCACGCATAATTTTTCCCTGTCTTGCCGTTACAAGCAGCTGATCGATCTCTTCGCCGACAAACGCTACATTTTCCTTTAAAACGTTCGTGGTCACGACATCAGCATCAAATTCGGGGTAGTCAATATTCACTTCCACATTGGCTACTGTTTCGAGAAGCTTTTGGCGGAGTTTACGGATGCGTTCGGAAAGCCTTCCCTCCACCTGTTTTAAAGCACTCTGCATGGCACGGTCAGTTTTAGCTCTGATCAGATCCATAACACCTTCTGCCTGGGTGAGATCAATGCGTCCGTTCAAAAACGCCCGTTTCGTAAACTCTCCCGGCTCCGCCAGCCGTGCTCCCTGACTTAATACGTTATCAAGAACCCGGTTGACCGACACCAGCCCGCCGTGGCAATTAATTTCCACAATGTCTTCTCTTGTAAATGTTTTTGGGGCTCTCAGGACAGAAATCATGGATTCTTCAATCACAGAGCCATCTGCCGGGTCAATAATATGTCCGTAATGGATTGTATGAGTTTCCACTTCATGAAGAGATTTTTTGCCTTTATACACATGGTCTGCAATATCAAGCGCTTCGTCTCCGCTCAGGCGGACAATTGCAATAGCCCCTTCCCCGCTCGGAGTGGAAATCGCAGCAATTGTGTCTGTTTCCATTCATCAACCCTCCCTGGGTTTTTCTTCGTCTATTAGACACACGAAAAGGACGACACCTTTTTCGGCATCGCTCGCGTCGTTTTCCTTCTATGCTTCTAACTAAATAGAATATCATATGAAAGCATTTCGCAAAAGACTTTTATCCACATGTGGATAACCTGTGTATAAACGGCTTGCGAACAAAAAACCGCCTGGCAGCCCAGGCGGTGGTTAAATTTATTTTGGGTTTTCTTTTGCGGCAGGTGTAATTACCACATGGCGTCTCGGTTCTTTGCCTGTAGAGGTCGTTTCGATATCCGGGTGCCGGTGCAGCGTTTGATGAACAATTTTTCGTTCTGCTGCATCCATGGGCTCGAGCTTAATCGTAATGGCTTCCCGACGAGCTTTCCCGGCCATACGCTCCGCAAACCGCTGCAACGATTCTTTTCGATTTTGACGATAATTTTCAGCATCAAGCACAATATGCTGTTTAGCATTGGCATGCTTGTTGGCGACCGTGTTCGTAAGGTGCTGAAGCGCATCAAGAGTTTTCCCCCGTTTTCCAATTAAGAGACCCAGAGAATTACCTTCGAGCTCCATCAAAATAAGTTTTCTTGAGATTTTTACTTCCACTTCTGCTTCTACGTTCATAGCCTGAACCACATCTTTTAAGTATGCCGCCGCCTCTTCTACAGGATCAACCCGCACGGATACTTCCACGTAAGCCTGCCTCGCTCCAATGCCTAAAAACCCTTTTCGTGGTTCTTCAAGCACCTGGTATTCGATACGGTCTATTGTTGTTCCCCATTCCTGCACAGCTTTATCTAAAGCTTCTTCTATTGTTTTACCGGAAATTTTCATCGATTGATTCACTGTCAGCCCGCCCTCCTGAAGCCTTACGTTTCTTTGTGGCAAAGATTTCATGTACAATCATGTGCAAAAATAATTCAGGTGAGTCAGCCCCTCTAGCACTTTAAATACATTCTCCATCACCCCGGGAAATTCCTGCTCTTTGTCAGAATTTTACCATGCTGAACAGAACCGGGAGCAGAGGAGTGCCTATTTTTGTGGCTTTGCCTTGCTGGGGGTTAATAGACCAGCCTTTTTAAACACGTGAGTGAGGCTCTTTTTCGTTTCATGGTAATCCATCTCTGCTACTGGTTTCCTGGCTATAACCACTAGGTCATAGCCTCCAGGGATGCGAGGCTCAAGTTCCGATACAGCTTCCCGAAGATAGCGCTTAATCCGGTTACGCATGACGGCATTTCCCATGCGTTTACTTACTGTCAGCCCTGCACGGTAATGAACCTGATCCTCCTTCTTTAAGGTGTAAAGCACAAACTGCCGGTTGGCAAAGGAAGTCCCGTGCGCAAAAATATAGCTGAATTCGTGATTCTTTTTTAAACGATTATACTTTTTCATTACCCGGTTTTCCCCCTTTTTCCTTTAACAACCGCCGGTATTTTTCTTTCCAGCTGAAGACAGAAAAAAAGACCACTGGATAGAATCCGTGGTCTCTTTTTATGCAGATAATACTTTTCTACCTTTACGACGACGATTTTTCAAAACCTGACGGCCGTTTTTTGTTCCCATTCTCGCACGGAAACCGTGTACCTTTTTACGCTTCCGGTTGTTCGGGGTAAATGTTGGTTTTCCCATAGTGTATCGCACCTCCTCAAGGAGTAATAAACGTTCGAAAACATTCCCGTAAATTATATAGAGAATAAGAAAAACTGTCAACCATCCCCTTGTGAAAACAGGCAGCTGGTCCCTTTGTTTGTACACATCTGATTTAACCGATTGTGTGGATAAACAAAAGCGAACATAAAAAGCACCCACAGCATTATAAACAACTTGTACACATAATCTAGTGTTGTGGATAGTTTCTATACACAAGTTCTTGAGTTTGTGGATAAGCAAATATGTTCCCGTTGTTATTCATCTTTTTATTTGCTATCATTGATTAAGTTTCTGTTAATAACATTTCATACAACAACGTCTTATCCACACGTGTTGATAACTTTGTGGATAATTTTCCACAGCCTCCGGATAATATTATTCACAGCCTTGTGTATTATGTGTATTTCTTTTTTTACATAATTTTATTATTATTGCACAATAATTTTATAACGCATGCAATATGCATTTTCCGCATATTTTACTTATTGGGTTTCTTTCTTTCACCATGATAAGATAGAAGCCTTTTCTGTCTTTCTAAGGATTTAAGTTCCCAGCCAAGCCACTGTATACTGCTAAGCCTGTACGAGAGGAGTGCATCCTTATTGGAAAATATTACTGATTTATGGAACCAGACATTGGAACTAATGCAGGAAAAAGTAAGTAAGCCAAGCTATGAAACATGGTTAAAAGCGACAGAAGCCTCGGATCTTCAAGGAGACACTGTAATTATTGAAGCACCGAATGAATTCGCCCGTGACTGGCTTGAAAGCCGATATACAAACCTGATTACTGACGCTTTAGAAGATATTACCGGATCTGCACTGCAGGTGAAATTTGTCATTCCCCAGGCTGAATCCCCGGTAGAAAACGAACCAGCGCCGCCAAAGGCTGCACCTCCCGCCTCCAGCCAGGACCTTCCAAAGAGCATGCTGAATGATAAATACTCGTTTAACACTTTTGTAATTGGTTCTGGAAATCGTTTTGCCCATGCTGCCTCACTTGCAGTAGCTGAAGCTCCAGCCAAAGCGTATAATCCATTGTTTATTTATGGTGGAGTCGGCCTTGGAAAAACACACTTAATGCATGCTATTGGACACTACGTTATTGACCATAATCCAAATGCCAAAGTCATGTATTTGTCTTCTGAAAAGTTTACCAATGAATTTATTAATGCTATCCGGGACAATAAAGCCGTACATTTTCGAAACAAATACCGGAACGTCGATGTGCTGCTTATCGATGATATTCAGTTTCTAGCTGGAAAAGAGCAGACACAGGAAGAATTTTTCCACACCTTTAACGCTCTTCATGAAGAAAGCAAGCAGATTGTCATTTCAAGCGACCGGCCGCCAAAGGAGATACCAACGCTTGAGGACCGGCTCCGTTCCCGGTTTGAATGGGGGTTGATCACTGATATCACGCCGCCGGACCTGGAAACAAGAATTGCTATTCTGCGCAAAAAAGCAAAAGCAGAAATGCTCGATATTCCAAATGAAGTTATGCTTTATATTGCTAACCAAATTGATACAAACATCCGTGAGCTTGAGGGGGCACTTATCCGCGTCGTCGCTTATTCTTCTTTGATCAACCAGGATATGAATGCTGATCTGGCGGCTGAAGCTTTGAAAGACATTATTCCCACTGCCCAGCCTAAAACGGTTACTATAGAGCATATTCAGGAACGGGTAGCGACGCAGTTTCAAATGCCTGTACCGGAATTAAAGGCGAAAAAACGCACGAAAAGCATTGCTTTTCCGCGCCAGATCGCGATGTACCTCTCCCGCGAAATGACGGATGCCTCTCTTCCAAAAATCGGTGAAGCTTTTGGAGGCAGGGATCATACAACCGTCATTCACGCCCACGAAAAAATATCAAATTTAATGTCTACGGATACGGATCTGCAGAAAACCGTTCAAGGAATCATCGATCAGTTACGCACATAGGTGTGGATAACACCACAACGCTATACACAACTTATTCACACGTGGAAATCCCTGATCTGGCAGTGCAAACCTTATTTATCCACATTACTAACAGGCCCTACTACTATTACTACTTTAAAAACAATATATATAAAGGGAGATGACCTATGCATTTCACCGTTAATCGAGATCAATTTGTGCAACATGTACAAAACGTAAATAAAGCTGTCTCCTCGAGAACGACAATCCCAATACTGACTGGTATCAAGATCGTTGCCGCTGCTGATGGCGTAACATTAACCGGAAGTGATTCCGATATATCGATCGAAACGTTTATTCCGACAGAAGAAAACGATAACCAGTATGTTCAAGTGCACGAGCAGGGAAGCATCGTGCTTCAGGCCCGTTTTTTTGCAGAAATTGTAAAGAAACTCCCGGGCGAGGAAGTTGAAGTTGTTGTACAGGACCAGTTTGCGACTACGATTCGTTCCGGTTCGGTCGTGTTTAACCTGAACGGCCTGGATCCTGAAGAATACCCAAGGCTTCCCCAGCTTGATGATACAAATATGTTTCACCTGCCACAGAGTCTGCTTAAGGATATGATCCGCCAGACTGTTTTCGCCGTATCAGCGCAAGAAACCCGGCCAGTGTTGACAGGTGTAAACCTTGAAAGCGAAAACGGGGAGCTGATCTGTACGGCTACAGACAGCCACCGTCTCGCTCTCCGAAAAGCAAATCTTGAAGCAGGTTCGGATGCGCCCGATTTATCTAATATTGTTATCCCGGGTAAAAGTCTAAATGAGTTAAGCCGCCTGCTGAGCGATGATGATTCCACCGTTGAAATTATTATTACGGAAACCCAGGTAATGTTTCGTTTTCCACATCTTCTGTTTTATTCACGACTCCTCGACGGGAAATACCCGGTAACAAAAAATATGATTCCTTCCGAGACCAAAACCGGGGTGGAGTTGTCCACAAAAGAGCTGCTACAGTCCCTCGACCGGGCACTGCTGCTATCAAGAGAAACAAAAAACAACGTGATCAACTTGAAAACGCTCGGGGACGGACGAGTTGAAATTAACTCCGTTTCATCTGAAATTGGAAAAGTGACGGAAAACATCGATTGTGATAAAATAGATGGAGAAGAACTTCGCATCTCGTTTAACGGAAAAAACATTACAGATGCCCTGAAGGTAATCGACAGCGAAAAAATCCATATTCAATTCACCGGAGCTATGAGCCCATTTGTTGTACGTCCGACAGACCACGATCAAATGCTGCATTTATTCTCACCGGTACGCACGTATTAAAGTTAAACGAGTATACGGCCTTTTGTATAAAACAGGAGGCCGTTTTTCTTATGTTGTGCTGGCAGGGCACGTGAAACGAATAGTGCGATATACTGGCATTTTTCGCTTATTTTTAGTAAAATATAGAGTATGAATGAAATATGTTCGGAAACAGGCAGAAGTAATAATTATGCTTTGAATATCCGGCGTCGGGAGGATCAATATGGGAGAGGCGATTAATATCACAACCGAATATATAACACTCGGCCAGTTCCTCAAAGAAGCTGGAATCATCGATACAGGTGGTATGGCGAAGTGGTTTCTCTCTGAGTTCGCTGTGGAAGTGAACGGGGAAGAAGAAGCCCGCAGGGGAAGAAAGCTGTATCCAGGAGACGTAGTGGAAGTCGAAGAGAACGGAACCTTCACTATCGATACCGGCGAAGGATGACTACAGGCCTGTGTATGTAAAAAATATTCGGCTCAAGCAGTATCGGAACTATGAAGATATTGCTTTGCAAATAGAGAACACTGTAAACGTTATTGTTGGAGAAAATGCCCAGGGAAAAACGAATTTGATGGAAGCTATTCATATGCTTGCTTTTGCGAAGTCCCACCGGACCCCCAAGGATAAGGAGCTAATCGGCTGGAACCACGATTTTGCCCGTATTGAAGCTTCAGTAGAACGAAAGCAGCGGCACGTTGATCTTGAAGTCGTTCTTTCTGCTAAAGGAAAAAAAGTAAAAAAGAACGGCATTGAACAAAAAAAGCTAAGTGAATATATAGGCGCCTGCAACGTCGTCATGTTTGCCCCGGAAGATCTTAACCTTGTAAAAGGCGGGCCGAATATGAGGCGGCGTTTTATTGATATGGAGATCGGCCAGATCAGCCCGGTGTATCTGCACGACCTCTCCAAGTATCAGCGCATTCTGAAGCAGCGCAACCAGCTGCTGAAGGGCATGTTTCCCGTGCCCAGCCAAGAGCAGGAATTAACGCTTGAAGTAATTGATGAACAGTACATTGAAGCAGCCGTGAAGGTAATTCAGCGTCGTTACGGCTTCCTGCAGCAGCTTGAGCGATGGGCCTCAGAGATCCATACGCGGATCACACAGAACCGGGAGCGCCTTGAGCTGCGGTACGACCCCTCTGCAAACATTCATGCAGAGATGGAGCCCTCCGTGCTTGCTGAAGAGCTTCGTACAGAGCTAGGCCGACGCAGGGAAAATGAGGTCCGCCGGGGGCTTTCGCTTGCAGGACCGCACCGGGACGAAATGAAGCTCCTAGTCAACGAAAGGGACGTACAAACGTACGGTTCCCAGGGCCAGCAACGAACAGCTGCCCTGTCCCTGAAAATGGCAGAGATAGAACTTATCCGCGCTTATGTAGGAGAGTATCCTATTCTTCTGCTTGATGATGTGCTTTCGGAACTTGATCAGCATCGGCAGTCTCATTTATTGGACGCGATTCAGGGGAAAGTACAAACCTTTGTTACCACGACAAGCATTGAAAGCATCAAGCACGAGACAATCGAGCGGGCAACCGTGTTTACAGCCCGCAAGGGTCAATTGGAAAAACAGTAGGTGGTGAATCACATTGTTTATACATTTAGGCGACGGCACCGTAATACGTTCGAAAGACGTTATTGCGATTTTAGATAGTAACAGCCAGAATTCTTCAAGCATCACACGGCAGTTCCTGCAGGCAGTCGAAAGTGACGACAAAGAACAAATCGCAGATTCTGAAGCAAAATCCGTCGTGGTTACGGAAGAAAAGGTATATTTCTCACCTATTTCTTCTTTAACGCTGAAGCGCAGATCGCAGATTATTTCAGAATATGATGAATATCATGAAGAAATACAGGCAGCTAAAGAAGACTAAGCGTGCAAAAGCATGAAAACGAGCGCAGGTATTTACGGACTACACGCGAGAGTTGATCCCGCAGGAAGCGAAGGTGAACAGATTGTCGATGAACCAAAATTCATACGATGAAAGTCAAATACAGGTACTTGAAGGACTCGAGGCAGTCCGGAAGCGTCCAGGCATGTATATCGGCTCTACAACGTCCAGAGGACTTCACCATTTAGTGTGGGAAATCGTGGATAACAGTATTGATGAGGCCATGGGCGGCTATTGTGATCAGATCTATATTACGGTTGAAGAAGATAACAGCATTACTGTAGAAGATAACGGGCGTGGTGTTCCTGTTGGTATGCACGAAAAAATGGGTCGTCCGGCGGTAGAGGTTATTATGACCGTACTGCACGCCGGCGGTAAATTCGGTGGAGGCGGCTATAAGGTTTCCGGCGGTCTTCACGGCGTTGGGGCCAGCGTAGTAAATGCTCTTTCCGAAACACTTGATATTGAAGTGCACCGTGAAGGCGAAATTTATCAACAGGCTTACCGCCGTGGTATTCCGCAGCATGATCTCGAGAATGTAGGCAAGACAGATAAACGGGGCACAAAGATCCGTTTTAAACCAGATCCGGAGATCTTTGAAGAAACCACCGAATTTGAATACGAAACACTTACGAGCCGTGTACGGGAGCTCGCGTTTCTTAACCGCGGACTCCAAATTACCTGCACCGATAAGCGCACCGAAGAAGAACAGGTGCAGACCTACCATTACGAAGGCGGTATTGCTTCCTTTGTGGAATACCTGAACCGCCAGAAGGACACACTCCATAAAGAGCCGATTTTTCTTGAAGCGAACCGCAACGGCATCCAGGTGGAAGTTGCCATGCAGTACAACAATGGGTACACGAGCAATGTGTATTCGTTTGCCAATAATATTAATACCCACGAAGGCGGAACTCACGAGTCCGGATTCCGGACGGCTCTGACGAGAGTTATTAATGATTATGCCCGCAGAAACAGTCTTTTCAAGGAAAACGACCCTAATTTGATCGGGGACGACGTGCGTGAAGGGCTGGTGGCGATTGTTAGTGTGAAGATTCCCGATCCCCAGTTTGAAGGACAAACAAAAACAAAATTAGGAAACGGGGAAGCCCGGACTATCACAGATTCGTTATTCTCAGAGCATTTCTCGAGATTTATGAGTGAAAATCCGGATACGGCGAGAACAATCGTAGAAAAAGGGTTGATGGCTTCACGTGCCCGCGATGCGGCGAAGAAAGCCAGGGAATTGACCCGGCGTAAAAGCGCCCTTGAGGTCAGTTCGCTGCCGGGGAAACTGGCTGACTGCACCTCAAAGGATGCGGCCAGCAGTGAAGTGTATATCGTGGAGGGCGACTCTGCCGGCGGCTCGGCCAAACAGGGACGGGACCGGCATTTCCAGGCGATCCTGCCGCTGCGCGGAAAAATTTTAAACGTAGAAAAAGCGCGCCTGGATAAAATTCTTGCCAACAACGAGATCAGAACCATAATTACGGCTCTTGGCACAGGTATCGGCAATGAATTTGATATCGAGAAGGCCCGCTATCACCGTATTATTATCATGACAGATGCGGATGTGGACGGGGCCCACATCCGGACGCTTCTGCTGACCTTCTTTTACCGTTACATGCGGCCGTTAATCGAAAGAGGCTATATTTATATCGCCCAGCCGCCTCTGTATAAGGTCCAGCAAGGCAAACACGTCCGCTATCTCTTTTTCGAACGTGAACTTCAGCCGGCCTTAGCAGAGCTTCCGGCACAGCCAAAACCAAACCTTCAGCGCTATAAAGGCCTCGGGGAAATGAACCCGACCCAGCTTTGGGAAACTACTATGGATCCGGAGTCAAGGACGACGATGCAGGTGACGCTTGAAGACGCTATGATGGCGGACGAAGTGTTTGAAACATTGATGGGAGACCAGGTAGAACCCCGCCGTGATTTTATTCAGGAAAACGCACATTACGTCCAGAACCTCGACGTGTAAGAGACGGCATCAAGGTGACACAAAGAAACCCCCGCGAAAGATTTAAGCGGGGGTTTCTATCGAATATAGCAACAATAGGCATTTAAGCCTGATGGAATAGAAAGTAGGAGGTTACTGCAATGGCAGAAAACGAATCCAGAGTCACGGAGATCGGTATTGGCGAAGAGATGCGCACCTCGTTTTTGGACTACGCGATGAGCGTTATCGTCAGCCGTGCTCTTCCGGACGTTCGTGACGGAATGAAGCCGGTGCACCGGCGTATTTTATTTGCAATGAGCGAACTTGGCATGACCCCGGACAAACCGTTCCGGAAGTCAGCCCGTATCGTTGGTGATGTTATCGGTAAATACCATCCACACGGCGACTCTGCAGTTTATGAAACAATGGTGCGGATGGCACAGGATTTCAGCTACCGCCACCCAATTGTTAACGGTCATGGGAATTTTGGTTCCGTAGACGGGGACGGCGCAGCAGCGATGCGTTACACTGAAGCGAAAATGTCCAAAATATCGCTTGAAATGGTCCGCGATATTAACAAAGACACCATTGACTACCAGGAAAACTATGATGGCAACGAACGGGAGCCTGTGGTGCTGCCGGCCCGCTTTCCGAATCTGCTGGTTAATGGAACCTCCGGAATTGCGGTAGGAATGGCTACCAATATTCCACCGCACCGGCTGGAGGAAGTCATTGACGGAGTGCTCGCCCTGAGTGAAAACCCTGATATTACGGTAGAAGAGCTGATGGAATACATTCCCGGGCCTGACTTCCCAACAGCTGCTTCCATTTTAGGACGCTCCGGTATCCGGAAAGCCTATCAAACGGGTAAAGGTTCAATTATTATCCGCTCGCATGCTTACATTGAGGAAGATAAAAGAGGCAAGGAAACCATTATCGTAGATGAACTGCCGTACCAGGTGAATAAAGCCCGGCTGGTAGAGCGTATTGCAGAGCTGGTGCGCGAGAAAAAAATCGACGGCATTACTGATCTGCGCGACGAATCAGACCGTAACGGCATGAGGATCGTCGTGGAAGTACGAAGAGATGCCAACGCCAACGTCATTTTAAATAACTTATACAAGCAAACGGCCCTGCAGACGAGCTTTGGCATTAACATGCTTGCTCTCGTTAACGGCCAGCCGAAAGTGCTGGATCTTAAAGAATGCCTGTACCACTATCTTGAACATCAAAAAGTAGTGATTCAGCGCCGCACTGCTTTTGAACTCCGAAAGGCAGAAGCCCGGGCTCATATTGTGGAAGGCCTGCGGGTAGCGCTTGATCATCTTGATGCAGTGATTGAGTTGATCCGGGAATCAGATACGACGGAGATTGCAAGAAACGGCCTGATGGAAAACTACGATTTGAGTGAAGATCAGGCGCAGGCCATCCTCGACATGCGTCTGCAGCGTTTAACAGGCCTCGAGAGAGATAAAATTGAGCAGGAGTACCGGGAGCTCATGGAGCGGATCCGCGAGCTGAAAGACATTTTAGCCAACGAAGAGCGGGTGCTTGAAATTATCCGGGAAGAGCTTACCGAGGTGAAGGAAAAATTCGGGGACGACCGCCGGACCCGCCTGGAAGCCGGAGAGAACTCCATCGAAGATGAGGACCTTATTCCGCGCCAAGACGTAGTAGTCACCATTTCGCACCAGGGCTATATTAAGCGTATGCCGATTGATACGTACCGGAGCCAGCGCCGGGGCGGCCGGGGCGTACAAGGAATGGGCACGAACGAGGATGACTTCGTAGAGCATCTGCTTACGACTAATTCTCACCAGACGATTTTATTCTTTACCAACAAAGGGAAAGTGTATCGCCTGAAAGCATATGAAATTCCTGAATTAAGCCGTACGGCTAAAGGAATTCCATTAATCAACCTGCTTCAGATTGATAAAGGGGAGTACATCAGTACCGTCATTCCAATCGAGGAGTTCTCGGAAAATGCTTACCTTTTCTTCCTAACGAAAAAAGGGATTTCGAAAAGAACCGTTCTTTCTGCGTTTTCGAATATCCGCAAAGGCGGCCTGTTCGCTATTAATGTCCGGGAAGACGATGAGCTTCACGGTGTGCGTCTCACTTCCGGGGACGATTCCTTAATTATCGGTACCAAACAAGGAATGTCTATTCACTTTGAGGAAGAGGATGTACGCTCGATGGGACGGACTGCTTCCGGTGTTAAAGCAATCTCGCTTCGAAATGGCGACGAAGTAGTGGGTATGGACATTGCACAGGAAAATGAAATGATCTTAATGGTAACGAACAAAGGATATGGAAAGCTCACATCACTTGAAGAATTCAGTAAACAAAACCGCGGCGGCAAAGGGCTAAAAGCCATTAAACTTACGAGCCGTACCGGTGAACTTGCAGCGATGCGTTCCGTACCGGTAGATATCGACCTGATGGTTATGACTATCCAGGGAATAGTTATCCGCATGCATGTTGGCGACGTTTCCAGGCTCGGCCGGTACGCCCAGGGCGTGCGTCTCATCCGCCTTGATAAAGGGGAAGCTGTTTCTACAGTAGCGCCTGTAATCGAACACGAAGTGAACGAAGAAGAAAACGTGCCAGCAGAATCCGAAGAAGAATAGTGTAACTCCCGGCCGTATGCTGAACGGCCGGGTATTTTTTTATGGAAGCTTGTTCTAAAATTATCCAATCAAAATAATGGAATTTTTCAAGGAAAATAGTACAATGAAAGTACTATATCAGGAGAAGTGGAGGAGGCTCCATGCGGATACATATTAATCAGGCAGTACCCGGATGCGTACTGGTGAACGATGTTTTTGCAGTGAACGAAACGCCGGTGGTTAGGAAACAAACAGCATTAACAGAACAGTTGGTTGAAATTATCAAACAGTTTCTTATAGAGTACATTGAGGTAAAGCCGGTGCTCGTTAACGGCGACCCTTTTTCACCAGTTAAAGAGGCTGAGGTAAACAGCAGGCATCAACAGCCGGAATTTGAAGATATATATGATACAGCGGTAGAAGCCCATGAAGCTATGTGGCGCTCTTGGAAAGCCGGGGGAGCCATTGAGATGACAAAAGCCCGGGCGGTCCTTGCTCCTCTGCTCGAAAGTCTTGAAGAACATGCCTCCAGCGTTTTTACGAGCTATCAGTTTATAGATCAGGAAAAGTACGATAGCCATCACGCAATCGCAGTGGCTCTGCTAGCTGCCTTTCTGGCCAAAAAGCATGGCTGCAGCCGAAAGGAATGGGCCGGAGCAGCACTAGCCGGGCTCTTATGTGACGCTTCCCTGGCCAGAAATTCCGCGTCGGGACAATCGGAAGCAGATAAGCATCCGATTCAGAGCTACCAGATGGCAAAGGCTGCCGGGACGGTCAGTGATGAAGTATTGCTTGCGATTCTGCAGCACCATGAACGAGAAGACGGGAGCGGCTATCCGCTCAAAATGAAAAGCGGCAAAATATATGTACTGAGCAGCCTTGTTGCAGCGGCGGATATGTATCACGCCATGGCAGGCGAGAGGCTGAACAGCGAAGGAAAATCGGCGTTTCATGTGATGCAGGAGCTGGCAGTCCATTCGTTTGGAAAACTGCCTCCCGCCGTAATAGAAACGTTAACAGAGCAGTTCATAACTGTAATGACTGGAAAGAAGGTGCAGCTTGCCGACGGCAGAACGGCCTCCATTGTGCATTTGGACCGCCGGGAGATAGAATATCCGCTGGTTCAGCTTGATAAGGACAAAGAGGTCGTTCAACTAAATGAAACATTAGCCATACACCATGTTCTCTAGCATGGTGTATTATGTATGAAGTAAAAACAGTGAAATCCTTTACATAAATATTAGCAGTTATTTATAAATTTTCGGAAAAATAAAACATATTCCTTTTGCTTCTGAGACTGGCTGAAACGTGATAAGATATTAGAAATAAATAAGTTACAGACCTCAGGATAGTGAAAAATCCTGTAAAATTACCCATTTTGAAGGAGGAAGATTCGTGCGAGCAGACAAGTTTTCCCAAGAAGGGCTAACGTTTGATGACGTTTTATTGTTACCGGCAAGATCTGATATTCATCCAAGGGATGTATCAGTACGCACCTCGTTAACCGACAAGCTTCCTTTGAATATTCCTGTCGTAAGTGCTGGAATGGACACAGTGACGGAAGCAGACATGGCAATTGCGATGGCACGGGCTGGCGGTCTTGGCATTGTGCATAAAAATATGTCCATCGAAGCACAGGCAGAGATGGTGGACCAGGTGAAACGTTCAGAAAGCGGCGTTATCACGAACCCTTTCTTTCTCCATCCGGACCATCAGGTGTTCGACGCCGAGCATCTAATGGGGAAATACCGCATTTCGGGCGTTCCTATCGTTGATGAGGAGCAAAAGCTGGTGGGGATTATCACCAACCGCGACCTTCGTTTTATCGAAGACTATTCGATTGGAATTAAAGAAGTAATGACCGCCAATAACCTTATTACAGCCCCGGTAGGCACTACGCTGGAAGAAGCAGAAGATGTGCTGCAGAAACACAGAATTGAAAAGCTTCCGCTTGTAGAAAAGGACGGTACGTTAAAAGGGCTTATTACAATTAAAGACATCGAGAAAGTCATCGAATTCCCTCATTCGGCAAAAGACGCCCAGGGAAGGCTGCTCGTTGGGGGAGCTGTCGGTGTGAGCGCCGATACAGACAAACGTGTGGAAGCTCTGGTCAAAGCAGAAGCCGATGCGATTGTTATTGATACTGCCCACGGCCATTCTAAAGGAGTGCTTGATAAAATTGCAGAAATCCGGAACAGCTATCCGGAGGTAGTACTGATAGCTGGCAATGTGGCTACAGCTGAAGGCACAAGGGATTTAATCGAGGCAGGAGCCGACGTTGTAAAAGTCGGTATAGGCCCGGGATCGATATGTACGACCCGCGTGGTAGCGGGCGTCGGAGTTCCACAGATTACTGCTGTATATGAGTGTGCAGAAGAAGCGGACAAGCATAACGTTCCGATTATCGCCGACGGCGGAATTAAATATTCCGGCGACATTGTTAAAGCTCTGGCTTCCGGCGCTCATGCAGTAATGCTCGGCAGCTTGCTTGCAGGAGTAACAGAAAGCCCGGGAGAGCGTGAAATTTATCAGGGCCGGCAGTTTAAAGTTTATCGCGGCATGGGTTCGATGAGTGCCATGGAACAGGGAAGCAAGGACCGCTATTTCCAGGAAAACAGCCAAAAGCTTGTTCCGGAAGGCATCGAAGGCCGTATTCCTTACAAAGGGCCGCTGAAGGATACCATCCATCAGCTGCTTGGCGGTTTAAGAGCCGGTATGGGCTACTGCGGTACCCCGACGGTCTCCTCCCTGCGTGAAGATGCCCGTTTCGTACGAATTACCAACGCCGGGCTGCGTGAAAGCCATCCTCATGACGTACAGATTACGAAAGAAGCGCCAAACTACTCTTAATAATAATGGAAGACGGAAGCCGCCAGCTTTCGTCTTTTTTGTATCTGCGCATATTTCCCGGGAAATATTGTTGCCCGGCCGGTTCTGGAAGGCTTTATAAAAGGAACAATGGCAGATATGTTTTAAAGTGAGGCTGTGGTAAAATATGCGATAGCTATACACCACGGAGGTGCAGAGATTGAAGAGAAATAAGCTGAAAACAGCAGGGGTCTCCTGCGTAGCGGCTGCAGTCATCTGGACGTTTGGCAGTATGCCAGTTCAAGCGGCAGAGCCTGATATAGAAGCAAGCGCTTCGATTATGATAGATGCAGACACAGGGCAGATAGTGTATGAAGATAATACAGAAGAGCTGCTTTCTGCGGCCAGCATGTCCAAAATGATGACAGAATACATAGTAAACAAAGCAGTTGAAGAGGGCGATATCAGCTGGAATGATGAAGTGGCAATCAGCGAGAAAGTCCGTGAACTTTCTCTTCAAACCAATTTATCAAATGTGCCTCTTCGTCAGGATGAGACCTATACGGTCAAAGAACTTTACGAGGCTATGGCCATTTATTCTGCGAACGGGGCAACCATTGCTTTGGCGGAACATATTGAGGGCAATGAGGCAGCTTTTGCCGACCGGATGAATCAACAGGCCGAGGAGCTTGGCATGGAGAAGTATGAATTCGTAAACGCGACCGGGCTGAATAATTCTACGATGATGGGGTATGCACCGGAAGGAAGCGGTAAGAGCGCAGAAAACATGATGTCAGCCAACGATACGGCCTTGTTGGCTTACCATCTGTTGGATGAATATCCGGAAGTGCTGGACGTGGCAGGCGTGCCGAAAAAAACATTCAACGAAGATTCGGAAGAATCAATCGAGATGATTAACTGGAATAAAATGCTTCCAGGTCTCCAACAGGAGTACGAAGGAGTGGACGGGCTGAAAACAGGCACAACTGACTTGGCCGGAAATGCTTTTACCGGGACGATCGAACAGGACGGAAACAGATATATATCAGTTGTGATGAATGCAAAAACAAAAATGTCACGTTTTACAGAAACGGCTAAACTGTACGATTATGCTGATCGGGAACTTGAAAGCCAAACGCTGGTGGAAAAAGGAGCAGAAATCGGCAGGGACTCCTCTATTGAAGTAGAAAATGGCCAGGAAGAAAACATACAAGTAGCAGCAGGAGAAGCACTGGAGCTGATTTCTTCAGAGAATAAAGAGCTCGAATATGAGATTGCTGTATCTAAAAATGAAGCCCCAATCGAAAAAGGGGAAGAAGTGGGCACAGTAGTTGTTACAAACAGTGAAGCCTCTTATATACAGGGCAGAGCCAACCGTACCGAAGTACCTCTGGTAGCGGCAGAAGCCGTGGAGAAGCGCGGATGGTTTGGTAACATGGTGCAGAACATTGGCAATCTGTTCAGCGGTTTATAGAACAGAGCCACTGATGAATAAAAGCTTTCTTGAAGGCTTTTTTGGCTTAAAACAAGATGCTTTATCCAGATATAGTATAGTGTTACAATAGGACTACTGAGCGTTATTATTACACCACAAAAAATGGTGGTAAAAGATAGAATATTGGAGCTGGAGGGCTGGAATATGGCAGAGAGAGGAACAGATCGGATTAAAAGAGGCATGGCTGAGATGCAAAAAGGCGGCGTTATTATGGACGTCGTCAACGGAGAACAGGCGAAAATCGCCGAGGAGGCAGGAGCCGTAGCTGTAATGGCCCTTGAACGGGTGCCTTCAGACATTCGGGCTGCTGGCGGCGTAGCGCGCATGGCAGATCCTACAATCGTTCAGGAGGTCATGGAGGCTGTATCGATCCCGGTAATGGCAAAAGCCCGTATCGGCCACATCGTCGAAGCACGTGTGCTCGAATCGCTGGGTGCTGATTACATTGATGAAAGCGAAGTCCTCACCCCGGCAGACGATGTGTACCACATGGATAAAACAGAATATACAGTCCCATTTGTCTGTGGAGCCCGTGATCTTGGAGAAGCGGCCCGCCGTATTGGTGAAGGAGCTTCCATGCTTCGTACAAAAGGGGAGCCGGGCACCGGTAACATTGTGGAAGCAGTACGCCACATGCGTTTGATTCAGTCTCAAATCCGCAAAGTAATCGGCCTGTCGAAAGACGAATTAATGACAGAAGCGAAAAACCTTGGTGCCCCGTACGAACTGCTGCTTCAAATCCGTGAAGAGGGCCGCCTGCCGGTGGTTAACTTTGCTGCAGGCGGAATAGCGACGCCAGCCGACGCCGCTTTAATGATGCAGCTGGGCGCTGACGGTGTATTTGTGGGCTCCGGTATTTTCAAATCCGAATATCCGGATAAATTTGCCCGGGCTATTGTTGAGGCGACAACACACTATGAAGATTACGAACTGATTGCTAAGCTGTCCAAAGGGCTGGGTACTGCAATGACCGGGATGGATATTTCCCAGCTCGAAGGCTTTGACCGCATGCAGGACCGCAGCCAGTAATATAATACAGGGGGTTTTTACTCATGATGAAAATCGGCGTTTTAGCTCTTCAAGGCGCTGTTCGTGAACATGTTAAAGGTTTAGAGGCCCCTGATACGGAAGTTATTATCGTAAAACGGCCGGAACAGCTTGAAGAAATTGATGGGCTGGTATTTCCGGGAGGCGAAAGCACGACGATGCGGCGTCTGGTGGAAAAATATCAATTTTTTGAGCCGCTGCAGGCGTTCGCCAAAGCAGGGAAGCCAGTGTTTGGCACGTGCGCCGGCCTGATTTTGATGGCGACCGACGTGGTGGGCGAGCCGGGAGGCCATCTTGAACTGATGGATATGACGGTTCAGCGTAATGCATTCGGACGCCAGCGGGAAAGCTTCGAAACCAGGCTTTCCATTCGCGGAGTCGCAGACGATGCCGAAGCAGTATTTATCCGGGCTCCACTGATTACGGAAGTTGGACAAAACGTCGAAGTGCTCGCAGAGTATAACGATGAAATCGTAGTAGCTCGGCAGGATCATCTGCTTTCCTGTTCTTTTCATCCGGAGCTGACGAACGACCGCAGATTTCACCAGTATTTCGTACAAATGGTACGGGAAGCGCAAGCGGCAGTGAATGTGTAAATACAATCGCGTTGATGGACAATAGTACTTCTGCATTTTTTCTTCAGAGAGTCGGTGGCTGGTGTGAACCGATGAAAATGCAGGGGGAATCCCGTCCGGAGTAAAACGGTGAACATCAGTAGCCGTTTTCGGCTTGTCCCCGTTAACGGATGAAAGAAAAGCCGGCAGTGACGTTTACTGCAACGAGGGTGGCAACGCGGGAAATTAAAGTCTCGTCCCTGATTCACAGGGGCGGGGCTTTTTTATAATATATAAAATAGATAACTATACAAGGAGGAAACACACTTATGCTTGACCCTAAACGATTGCGAAATGATTTTGATGCAGTGAAAGCCCAGCTTTCGAAACGAAATGAAGACATTAGCGAATTAGATTCTTTTGAAGCGCTCGACCGGGAACGCCGGGAACTGATCCAGGAAACAGAAGAGTTGAAGCAGCGACGTAACACTGTATCTGATGAAATCGCAGCTAAAAAGAAAAACAAAGAAGACGCCGATGAACTTATTACGGAAATGCGGGACGTATCAGGCAGGGTTAAAAAGCTGGACGAACAGCTACGTGAAAAGGATGAACGTCTGCAGCAGATTCTGCTTTCCATTCCAAATGTTCCACATGAAACAGTACCGGTCGGAGAGGATGAATCAGATAACGAAGAAGTTAGAGCCTGGGGAGAGCCGCCGGTGTTCGATTTTGCACTGAAGCCGCACTGGGATATCGGCGTCGATTTAGACATGCTTGATGCCGAACGGGCTGCAAAAGTAACCGGAAGCCGGTTTATGTTTTATAAGGGCGCCGGAGCCCGCCTTGAGCGGGCGCTGATTCAGTTTATGATGGACCTGCACAGCGATGAACACGGCTATGAAGAATTGATCCCTCCGTACATGGTCAATCGAAGCAGCATGACCGGCACCGGCCAGCTGCCGAAATTCGAGGAAGACGCTTTTCAGATCCAGGAAGAGGATTATTTCCTTGTACCAACAGCAGAAGTGCCTGTTACCAACATGCACCGCGAAGAAATTCTTGCAGGTAAAGAACTGCCAAAAGCCTATACGGCGTTCAGTGCGTGCTTCCGTTCTGAGGCAGGCTCTGCGGGACGTGATACCCGCGGCCTGATCCGCCAGCACCAGTTTAATAAAGTGGAGCTTGTACGCTTTACAACACCAGATGAGTCGTATAAAGAGCTTGAAACATTGACCGGTCATGCTGAAAAAGTGCTTCAGCTGCTTGAGCTGCCATACCGTGTGATGAACATGTGCACTGGAGATTTAGGTTTTACGGCCGCGAAAAAATACGATATCGAAGTATGGCTCCCAAGCTACGAAGATTACAAAGAAATTTCTTCCTGCAGTAATTTTGAGGACTTTCAAGCCCGGCGCGCCAATATTCGTTTCAAACGGGACCGCGGGGCGAAAACAGAATTCGTGCATACGTTAAACGGTTCTGGGCTCGCCCTTGGACGTACAGTGGCGGCAATTATGGAAAACCATCAGCAGGAAGACGGTAGCATCAAGATTCCTGAAGTGCTGCGTGGATATATGGGCAATAAAGCATACATCACAGCGAAATAGGCAGATTTTAAAAAACTCTGGACGCTTTAGGCGGCCAGAGTTTTTCATAGTTATGCAAAATACCTTCAAAGAAGCAATTGAAATGAAAGCGCTGACATTGTAGTATGAAAAGTATATTTGGCCTGTTTTCGAATCATAACATCGTTATATAATCTTACAAAAAAATTCATAAAAATCTTTCACGAATATTGCAATAATAAGAACAATTACTTATAATTACGTTAATCCACCCCGGTAATTGTTACGAAATTACTAATGTTAATTGTTTTATCTCGGTAATTCGTAATAACGAATACACGGTCATCAAGGTGAGAATGAGACAAAGAGAAGGGATGCCAATGAGCGTTTCATTAGATCAAGTAGATATGTCGATACTTGGGTATCTGCAGGCAAACGGCAAGGAATCCTACAGTGAAATCGCCCGTTGCCTGGGAGTGAGTGAGGGGACTGTCCGTTCAAGAATTAACAAAATGCTCCGCTATAACGTCTTTGAATTTATCATACATACCAATCCAAATAAAATTGGCCTTGATGTGCAGACGATTATCGGGCTAAGCACAAAGCTTGGAATGCAGGACGAAATTGCGAGTAAGCTGCAGCGTTTTTCCGAAGTGCGGTTTGTCGGTGCTTTCTCCGGCAACCACGATTTAATTTTACAGGCTTATTTTCGAAATAACGAGGATTTAGTGAATTTTGTTAACAGGGATTTAGCGCAAATTGATGGAATTTTGAACGCTGACGTGAACGTTGAGTTAAAGCAGTACAAGGATTCCTTTTCTTATTTAACTCCTTAACGGACCAACATTAAAGGTGGTGGTACCACGAGCGCGGGTAAAGCCGGGAGCATTTAATTTGCTGTGTAGTACAGAACCAGCAGTAAAAGATCCAGGGCAATCAGCGCCGCAGTCTGAATGAAAAGAACACGGAAAAAAGAGGTCTCGATGACCTCAGAAGGCGGAAGCCGTTGTTCCCAGCCCTGAGTTGAAGGCCTGGAGGGGGCGAGCCGATGAGCTACTTTTCGAAAGCTGTGAGTAATAGCATCGAAAAATCCTCCGCGCATTACAAAAGCTGCAATGAAAACGATTAGATAAAACAGCCCTACATAAAACACATAATTAATCACATTCAGCAGCCCGAATGCCGGAGAAAAAATGAAAAACAGCAGGCCGGCAATTATTAAATTAGCGGTGAATACGGAGAGATTCAGTTTCCAATGCATATGCGGAACTCCTTCAGGATATTTATAACGCCCATCATTATAGCATAAATGCAGGCCGTCGCTGAACGAATCATTTTATTTACGAATAATTGCCCTGTGTACAAAAACATTAGTGCTTTTCGTATAGACAAAACGAATAAATTTTCATTTTCGCAAAAAATTAAAAAATTAATGAAAATATTCGCAAAATCTTGTATACTTTGTGAATGCAGAGAAAACAGAAATTTTACACAATAAAGACATAAAAGTTTTGGGGAGGTCAACATATCTTATGAAAAAGACAAAATTGACAGTATTAGCTTCTGCATTAATCTCGAGTACAGTACTTGCAGCGTGTTCCGGCGGCGGGGGCGGAGAGTCCGGCGGAGACGGCGGCAACGGCGGTGGTGATGGAGGCGGCGAAGGCCAGGCAAGCGGCGAGCAGGTTATCAACATCTCGCAGTCGGGCGATATTCCTTCCATGGACCCTTCACTTACTACAGACCAGTTCGGCATCCAATGGTCGGGGGAAATTTATGAAGGACTTTACCGTCTTGGCGAGAATGCGGAAATTACTGACGGCGTTGCTACAGGCGACCCGGAAATAAGTGAAGACGGAACGACTTGGACGTTTAATCTTCGGGAAGATTCTACTTGGACAAACGGAGACCCTGTAACAGCCGAGGATTTCGTTTATTCCTGGCAGCGGGCGGTAGATCCGGAGACAGCTTCTGAGTACGGACCTTATATGATGGGGGGCGTCATTGAAAACGCTACTGCCATCAGCGAAGGCGAAATGGAGCCGAGTGAACTTGGAGTGGAAGCTGTAGATGAACATACACTGGAAGTTTCTCTTGAAAAACAGACGCCATATTTCGAATCTCTGACAACATTCCCGACATTCTATCCTCTAAATGAAGAGTTTGTGGAAGAGCAGGGTGATGATTATGCCTTGAACCCTGATAATATGCTCACAAACGGACCATTTACAATGGAAGAATGGAACACCGGTGACAGCATGGCATTCGTGAAAAATGAAGACTATTGGGATGCAGATACTGTACAGCTGGAGGAAATCAACGTACAGGTAGTCAAAGAACCTTCCACAGGCACGAACCTGTACGAAACCGGTGAATTGGACCGCACAGAGCTGACTGCGGAATTTGTGGATGAGTACAGCACGAACCAAGACTACCGTGCAGTAGAACAGCCAACTTCCTGGTACGTTAAAATGAACCAGGAAAATGAAATTCTTGCGAACGAAAATACTCGTAAAGCCATCCAGATGGCCGTGAACAAAGAAGACTTAACAAATACTATCTTAAACAACGGCTCCATGCCTCTGGGCGGCCTGATGCCGGGTAACTTCGTTTTCAGTCCTGAAGGAGAAGAAGATTTCCGCGAAGTAAACGGCAACCTCTCAGCAACTGACAAAGAGCAGGCGCAGGAGCTTTGGGAGCAGGGTCTTGAAGAAATTGGCGCCGATAGCGCAGAGCTAGGTTACCTCACAGGTGATACTGAATCAGCTCAAAACATTAGTGCATATCTCAAGGAACAGTTAGAGGGCACTCTGGACGGGTTAACTGTGAACGTGCAGCAGGTGCCGTTTCAGGAGCGTCTCGATCGTGACACTAACATGGATTATGACCTGTTAATGTCCGGCTGGGGTCCTGACTATGTGGACCCGAACACATTCATGAACCTGTTTGTTACAGATAGCGGCAATAACCACACTGGTTATTCCAGTGAAGAATACGATTCCTTGATTGAAGAAGCAAACAACGAGTTAGCTGACCAGCCGCAGGAGCGTTGGGACAACTTCCTCGAAGCAGAAAAGCTTCTGATTGAAGAAGACGCAGTAATTGCTCCAATGTACCAGGAAGCCCAGGCTTATCTCTGGAACCCGGAACTGCAGGGAGTTATCGTTAACGCTGCGGGGCCTGATTTTGAATACAAGTGGGCTTACGTCAACGAAGATGCTACAGAGGAATAAAAACTAAATAAAATAATATTTTCAGGGGGCAAGAGAGTATATCCATAATAATTGGCTTATGCTCTCTTTTCCCTTGTTTCCTAAACTTAAAGGATTCACAACATGACTAACACCACGACATTTACAAGGAGGAAAAATGTATGGCACGTTATATTGCCACCAGAATCGTATACATGGCGATTACTTTATTTATTATCGCCAGTGTTACATTCTTTTTAATGAAATTGATGCCCGGCACGCCTTTGAGCTCGGCTGATCGTTTGTCAGAATCCCAACAGCAGATTGTGCTGGAACAGTACGGCCTGGATAAACCGGTGCCGCTTCAGTATGTGGACTATATGCTGGGGCTTGTGCAGGGAAACCTTGGTATCTCCTTTCAGTTTGACAATCGGGAAGTAACCGAAATCCTTGGAAACCGGATCGGCCCTTCTCTACAGCTGGGCATTCAAGCGCTTTTCATTGGCTCGATTTTAGGAGCTCTTTTAGGGCTAGTCGCGGCTATTTTTCATAACGGTATTTTAGACTTTGGCTCTACGCTGCTTGCGGTTATCGGGACTTCGATTCCGTCCTTTATTTTTGCGGGGCTGCTCCAATATTTTCTGGGCGTGCAGTGGCAGTTGTTCCCGGTTGCTACTTGGGGAACGTTCGCTCATACAATAATGCCGACAATTGCGCTACTTATATTTCCGATGGCTATTTGCGCGAGGTTTATGCGTACAGAAATGCTGGAGGTATTAAACAAAGATTATATCACTACAGCAAGAGCTAAAGGCGTCGGCTGGACAGCAGTTATTTTCAAGCACGGACTGCGCAATGCCCTGATTCCTTTGATTACGATTCTGGGGCCGCTTGCAGTAAGTCTTTTAACAGGAACTCTTGTTATCGAACAGATCTTTGCAGTACCGGGGATCGGGGAGCAGTTTGTCACCGCCGTAACGACGAACGATTACCCAATGATCATGGGAACGACCCTGTTTTTCAGCTTCTTATTTGTTCTGATTATTCTAATCATCGATATTCTTTATGGCATCATTGATCCGAGAATCCGCCTGGATGGAGGGAAGTAGAAGTTATGCAGCACGAAAACGAGAAAGAAAGAAAATACGACAAAGAACTATTCTCTCCAGCTGATGTACGGGAAGAGGACATGGAGCAAATTAACCGTCCGAGCCGGACGTTTTGGCAGGATGCCTTCCGGGCGCTGCGTAAAAACGTGGCAGCGATGATTTCTTTAATAGCATTATTACTTATTGTGTTTTTTGCTATCTTTGGCCCGATGATGAATGAATATACGCCGAGAGAGCAGGACTTATCACGGTCAAATTTACCGCCAAAAGTTCCTGTGCTTGAAAATATCGGCTGGCTGGGTATGGACGGCCAGGAAACATATGTTTTTGAAAATATTACAGCGGAGCAGGCCCAAACAAACGCAGAAAGCCGGTTCGGCAACGAAGATTATGTTCAATATGAAACGTTAAGCGAAGGCGATGGCTCTGTAGGCTCTGCCCAGGTGCAGGTCAACGTGGACAGTTACGCGGCAGCCGGAGTAGAAGAAACCAACTTTTGGTTCGGAACGGACCGGCTGGGAAGAGACCAGTGGACAAGAACGTGGGACGGCACGAGAGTTTCCCTTTTCATTGCTCTCATTGCCACGCTGCTTGACTTATTTATCGGTGTCGCCTACGGCGGTATTTCCGGCTTCTTTGGCGGTAAAACGGATAACATTTTACAGCGTCTGTTAGAAATACTTTCCGGTATACCGAACCTTGTCATTTTAATTCTTATGATTGTTGTCCTTGACCCGGGGATTCTCTCCATATCGCTTGCGATTGCGATTACTGGCTGGATCGGTATGTCGCGTATTGTCCGGGGAGAAATCTTAAAGCTGAAAAACGAAGAATTTGTGCTGGCTTCCCAAACGCTTGGACTGTCAAATTCAAAAGTAATCACTAAGCACCTTGTACCGAATACTATGGGCTTAATTATCATTAACACGATGTTTACGATTCCAAATGCGATTTTCTTTGAAGCTTTTCTGAGCTTTATTGGTCTGGGGCTGCAGCCTCCGAACGCTTCGCTCGGGGTGCTGATTGATAACGGCTTTGATGCCCTGCAGACAACCCCGCACGTATTAATATTCCCGGCCGTTGTGCTGTCAGTGTTAATGATTGCCTTTAACATTCTGGCTGACGGTATGCGTGATGCGTTTGATCCGAAGATGCGCGATTAGAATGTGGGAGGAACGAACATGAGTAACGAAACCATTTTAGATGTAAAAAATTTAAGTGTTTCCTTTAAAACGCCAAACGGCGAAGTGCAGGCTGTAAGAGACGTCAGCTTTTCAGTTGGAAAAGGGGAAACCCTGGCAATCGTAGGCGAGTCCGGATCGGGCAAATCGGTAACGACAAAGGCGCTGATGGGCCTGCTTCCGGCACCGAAAGGGTATATTAAAAATGGCAATATTCTATACGGGAATGAGGATTTTGCCAAGCTGAGCGATAAGCAGATGACTAAATACCGCGGCAAGGATTTTGCGATGATTTTTCAGGATCCGATGACCTCCCTCAATCCGACGATGAAAGTAGGAACGCAGGTGATGGAAGGGCTGCGGATGCACCGGGGCATGAATAAAGAGGAAGCGAAAAAGGAAGCAGTACGGCTTCTGGAGCTGGTGCGCATCCCCGATGCAGAGGCAAGAATGAATCAGTACCCGCACCAGTTTTCGGGGGGCATGCGCCAACGGGTGGTCATTGCCATCGCGCTCGCCTGCGACCCGAAAGTATTGATTGCAGATGAGCCGACAACAGCGCTTGACGTAACAATCCAGGCGCAGATTCTGGATATTATGAAAGATATTCAGGAGGAATTTGAAACCTCGATTATTTTCATTACGCACGACCTGGGCGTTGTGGCAAATGTAGCGGACCGGGTCGCGGTCATGTATGCCGGTAAGATTGTAGAAATCGGCTCTGTGGACGAGCTTTTTTACAACCCGAAGCATCCTTACACCTGGGGCCTCCTTGGTTCCATGCCGACGGTGGACCAGCGGGAGGAAGAATTATTTGCCATCCCGGGAACGCCGCCGGATCTGCTTCATCCGCCAAAGGGCGATGCTTTCGCCCCCCGGAACCGGTACGCGTTAAAAATTGATTACGAAGAGCAGCCGCCAATGTTTCAGGTATCCGACACGCACTATGCAGCGACATGGCTGCTGCATGAAAACTCACCGGATGTACAACCACCCGCCTCAGTACAGCAGCGCATTGATGAGATGAACGGGAAATGGGAGGCAGGAAAGTAGATATGAGTGATGAGAAATTATTGGAAATCAAAAACCTGAGTCAGCACTTTAAAACAGGTAGAAAAAGTGTCGTACGGGCAGTAGACGGCTTGAATTTTGATATATACAAAGGGGAAACGTTCGGGCTGGTAGGAGAGTCGGGCTGCGGAAAGTCAACGACTGGACGCTCGATTATCCGCCTGTACGAAGCGACAAGCGGCGAGGTTTTGTTCAAGGGAGAAAACGTTCAGGGCAAGAAATCCAAGAAAGAGCTGAAGAAGTTTAACCGCCAGATGCAGATGATTTTCCAGGATCCATATTCATCGCTGAACCCGCGGATGAAGGTCATTGATATTATTGCGGAGGGCATCGATATTCACGGCCTGGCAAAGGATAAAGAAGAGCGTCGCCAGCGCGTATATGAACTGTTGGAGACGGTCGGGCTAAGCCGGGAGCACGCAGAGCGCTACCCGCACGAATTCAGCGGAGGCCAGCGCCAGCGGATCGGGATTGCACGTGCCCTGGCTGTGAAGCCGGAATTTATTATCGCTGATGAGCCGATTTCAGCTCTCGACGTGTCGATTCAGGCCCAGGTCGTCAACTTAATGAAAAAGCTCCAGCGGGAAGAAGAGTTAACGTATTTGTTTATTGCTCATGACCTATCTATGGTGAAATATATCAGCGACCGTATTGGCGTAATGTATTTTGGCCGTCTTGTAGAGCTTGCTTCGAGTGAAGAGCTTTACAAAAATCCGCTGCATCCATATACGAAATCACTTTTATCTGCGATTCCCCAGCCTGACCCGGTCCACGAACGCACGAGACGCCGGCTGGCTTATAACCCGGAAGATCATGACCAGAGCGAAGAGCCTGAATTTCGGGAAGTATCAAAGGATCATTACGTGCTGTGCACAAGCCAGGAATTTGAGGAGATGCAGCAGCAGGCTCCGGTATAAACGGAAGTCCCCGTTCCCAAACTCATCAAGGAACGGGGAATTTTTCTTTCAATATGGGTTGATCAACGGGTAGGGCTGTGCTATGATTATCGTTGTCAGTCACCAAGCTACATATTTTTCAGCACGGAGGAGTACCCAAGTCTGGCTGAAGGGAGCGGTCTTGAAAACCGCCAGGGGCTTTGCGGCCCGCGGGGGTTCGAATCCCTCCTCCTCCGCCATTAATTTACCAGCGATAACTGCCCCAGACGGCAGTTTTTTTTAACGCCACTATCCGTTACGAGGGAAAAGAGGGCAGATGGCAATGGATCTACATACATATTGGATGCAGGAAGCCATCCGGGAAGCAAAACAAGCAGAAGCAGCAGGAGAAGTGCCAATTGGCGCGGTCATTGTTTATCAAAATGAAGTGATCGGGCGGGGAAGAAATCGTCGGGAGGAAGATCAGCAGGCGTCCGCTCATGCTGAGATGATTGCCATCCAGGAAGCCTGTACGTTTTTAAACAGCTGGCGGCTTGAAGAATGCACACTTTACGTCACGCTTGAGCCCTGTCCGATGTGCGCGGGAGCTATTGTGCAGGCCCGGGTGCCCTCCGTTGTTTTTGGAGCACATGACCCAAAGGCAGGCTGTGCCGGGACGTTGATGAACCTTCTTCAGGAGGAGCGCTTTAATCATCGCTGTGACGTTACTGCTGAAGTTGAAAGATCCGCTTGTGCTGATCTCCTCATTTCATTTTTCCGCCAAATGAGAGATCAGAAAAAGAATAGAAAGAAAGAAAACGGGGAATAGCTCTACAGTCGTTTAATTCTATTTGGAATATAGAAGCGTACCGTGCTATATTTAACAGGATTATTGAATAAACAGGGGGTTTTCCAGTGCGTTCAAATCAATTTACCGTGGAAACGGCACAGAAGTTGTCTGAAAAGCTGAATGTCCCGGCTGAACAAATTATGCATACGCCGCCTCATCTGATTAAAGAAAAAATCGCTGAGTGGGAAGAAAAAGAAGCAGGTAAAAGCCCGCACAAATCTATGTCTGCCGATTGAACCTCATCGGTTGCATAATACTGAAAAAATAGATATACTTATTATGCGCTTCGATAAGAAGTGCCTAAATATAGTGAACCCATTTGCCGTGCTAAGTGGGGAGGTAGCGGTGCCCTGTACTTGCAATCCGCTATAGCAAGACCGAATCCCTTTCCGAGGCTTTATTTTTGTAGGGTCTGCCCTGCGTAAGTGGTGTTGACGCCCAGGTTCTGCGCAACGGAAACCCGCGAACCCTGTCAGGTCCGGAAGGAAGCAGCAGTAAGCGGACTCTTCCGTGTGCCGCAGAGCTGCCTGGGCCGAGCAAACTGCGCAGGTAACGCTTATGAAAGTATTGTCGAAGAAAGGTGCACGGCTCTATAAACATATCATTCAAACGATTCCGTCTCAGGGGTCGTTTTATTTTTATATTCAAGTACGAGCTCCCGGCGTTTGAGTTTTGAAAATAGCTTCATAAATAGGTATAATGAATAAAGAAAGAAACGGAAATGAAGGGGGGAAACATGGTTGGGCCATCAAGCTTTATACCGGATGTGGCGGCCGCAGCTGCTTGAAGACGTAGTCGGCCAGGAACATATTACAAAAACGCTTCAGAATGCCCTTGTGCAGGAAAAATTCTCCCATGCTTACTTATTCAGCGGGCCGAGAGGGACAGGAAAAACGAGCGCCGCTAAGATCTTCGCCAAAGCGATCAACTGCGCGCAGGCTCCAACAGCTGAACCATGTAATGAGTGCGACGCCTGCACGGGCATTATGGACGGTTCAGTCGTTGACGTGATAGAAATTGATGCCGCCTCCAACAACGGTGTGGATGAAATTCGTTATATCCGCGAAAACGTGATTGCCGCTCCGAGGGATATCCGTTATAAAGTGTATATTATCGATGAAGTTCACATGCTGTCGACTGGGGCTTTCAATGCGCTGCTTAAAACATTGGAAGAACCTCCAAAGCATGCTGTTTTTATTTTAGCGACGACGGAACCGCATAAGATTCCGCTCACGATTGTTTCCCGCTGCCAGCGTTTTGATTTTAAGCGTATCCAGCCGGAAACCCTGGTGGAACGCATGAAATATATACTCGGGGAGCAGCAGGAAACAGCGGAAGAACAGGCGCTTTACCTGATTGCCCGGGCGGCTGAAGGCGGCATGAGAGATGCCCTCAGCCTGCTTGACCAGGCAATGTCGTTTGCTGAAGAAGCGGTTCGTGCAGAAGACGTGCTGGCAATCACCGGCGCGGTGTCGCAGCAGTTTTTAACAGACACCGTACGTGCATTGAAAGAACAGAATACAGCTGAAGCAGTGCAGGCTGCAGATCGTCTGGTGAAGGAAGGCAAAGATCCGGTCCGTTTTATGGAGGACATCATCTATTATCTCCGGGATATGCTGCTGAACCAGGCAGCTCCGGGCATGCAGGAGCTATTGGACCGGGCCACGCTTGACCAGGAATTTGAAGCCCTTTCCTCGGAGGTGCCGGCAGAATGGATTTACCAGAGGATTGATCAGTTAAATAAAATTCACCAGGACATGCGCTGGTCAAGCCATCCTAAAATCTTTTTGGAGGTTGCTTTGATTCAGTCCTGCCACACGTCGGCCAAGGAGGCTGCTCCAGTATCGGAAAGCGGGGCTTCCGATGACAGAACGGCCCGCCTGGAAAACCGCATCGCATCGCTTGAAAAAGCCCTGAAAGAGAAACCGGCGGCGCCTGCGGCTCCTGAGCAGGCCCCGCCGGCGGCGGAAGAGCCCAAGCCTGAACCGGCTAAGCGTGCTTCCAAAAAAGGAGCTACTTCTTCCCCTTCCCAGGGTAAAGTCAAAGAAATCCTAAAAACAGCGACGAAGCAGGAGCTGCAGGACCTTGCCAATCAATGGAACAGCGTCATGAATGCAATGCGAGCAAAAAGTGTGCCCGGCCACGCCTGGCTGAACAACTCCAAACCGGTGATTGTCAACGAAACGGCCGTGCTCTTGTCTTTTAAAAACGAAATGCACCGCAATATGATTGAAACAAAGTTCCGGGAAGAAGTTATTGATGCCCTGCGGGAAATCACGGGGAAAGAACTGGAGCCGTATACGATCCTTTCAAATGAATGGGAAAGGATTAAGGAAGAGTACAAACAGCACCAGCAGGAAAATGGCACAGAGGCAGCAGAAAGTGAAGCGCCGGAAGCACCGGAAAATTCACAGGAAGAACCGCCGGACCCACTGGTGGAAGAAGCAGTGAGGCGCTTCGGCTCTGAGTTTGTCGAAGTGGTGGATCACTAAATATGAGGAGGAAATTAAAATGAAAAACCAGGCAAATATGATGAAACAGATGCAGAAAATGCAGAAGGATATGCAGAAGGCTCAGGAAGAGCTGAAGGAAAAATCAGTAGAAGCAACGGCTGGCGGCGGAGCTGTAAAGGTAGTAGCTTCCGGCGACAAACAGATTTTAGACATTGAAATTGATGAAGATGTGGTTGATCCAGATGATGTCGAAATGCTCCAGGATCTCATGCTTGCAGCAATGAATGAAGCGCTGAAGAAAGTGGATGAGCTTGTTGAGCAGGACATGGGGAAATTTACTAAAGGAATGAACATTCCCGGAATGTTCTAGGAGGAGATCAGGTGCAGTATCCGACACCTATTTCGCAATTAATTGACAGTTTTATGAAGCTGCCCGGCATCGGCCCAAAAACGGCCGGCCGGTTGGCTTTTTATGTATTAGATATGAAAGAAGACGATGTGCTTGAGTTTGCCAAAGCGCTTGTTAACGCAAAGCGGGAGCTTACGTATTGCTCGGTCTGCCACCACATTACCGACACGGACCCATGTTATATCTGCCAGGACAAGCAGCGTGACCGCTCTGTCGTGTGCGTGGTACAGGACGTTAAAGACGTCATAGCCATGGAAAAAATGCGGGAATTTTCAGGGCTGTATCACGTGCTGCACGGGGCGATTTCCCCTATGGACGGCATTGGGCCGGAGGATATTAACGTGCCCGACCTGTTAACCCGGCTCCAGGATGAACAGATCCAGGAAGTGATCATTGCGACGAACCCAACCATTGAGGGGGAAGCTACAGCTATGTATATTTCGAAGCTGCTAAAGCCGACCGGCATGAAGGTAACAAGAATTGCTCATGGTCTGCCGATCGGCGGGGATTTGGAATACGCTGATGAAGTAACATTATCAAAAGCCATTGAAGGACGTCGCGAACTGTAAGGGGATTTGTATGCCACTGAAAAAAAAGCTGAAAAAAAAGGAGCTCGAACGGCTGAAGGACCATATTTACGCTGCGAAGGAAAAAATGGAACAGTACCAGCGGCTTTTAAATAAAAGCGTGGAGCCTTCGGAAGAGCTTACGATCCAGTTCAAAATTCATCAGGCCAAATATGTTTTTTTACTCAAAGAAGCAAGGCATCAGAGGTATGAAGTAAAAACAAGTCCGTTTGCTTTGGAATAATACAGTAAAGTCGTTTCAGGCTTTTGGCACTGCCGGAGCCTGGAGCGGTTTTTTTACATAATACTAAAATCTCAGATTAAGAAAGTAGATATTATTCAAATTTTATTGTATTACTTCATTGAAACCCTCGTGATACGATTGCTTTTGAAAGCGATTACATTAATGAGGGGGATACATCATGGGGAGAACATGGAAAAAGCCTGTGGCGGCTTCACTGGCCGGAGTACTGGCTCTTGGGGGGCTCGCTGCCTGCGGTAATGACAGTGGCAGCGGAGGAGATGACGACGTCGTAACACTCAGTTACTGGAAATCGGCAGACACAGGCCGTCCGGACTTCGAAGCATTTATGGAGGTAGTAAACAAATTCAACGATGAACATGAGGATATCCAGCTGGATGTGAATACAACGCCCAATGATGATTATCGTACAAGGTTAAATACGAGGGCTGCCGGCGGAGATCTGCCGGATGTATTCCAAGTATGGCCAGGGGCAGAACTGCGCCCGCTTGTAGAAGCCGGAGCGGTAGAGCCAATCGATGATATTGAAGATTACTGGCTTGACAGTGGTTTGCTGGAAGAAGGATCTTTTGATGAATTTACAATAGAAGACAACACATACGCAGTACCGGTGAATAGTAACCCGACGCATTTTATATATTACAACAAGGACATGCTGAGTAAGGCCGGATATGACAGCTTTCCTGAAGATTATGAAGGATTTCTGCAGCTTATCAAAGATTTGAAAGAAGAAGATGTAACTCCAATTTCTCTTGGGAATTCAGGAGGATGGGTTTTGCAGTCAGTCTACATTTCCACAATAGCGGATCGATTTACCGGTCCTGACTTCCTGGAGGGCGTGGAAAATGGAGATAGAAAATTTACTGATCCTGAGTTTATTCAGGGCCTTGAAGTCATCGAAGAATTGAACAACATGGAAGCTTTTAATAACGATTTGAATACGATTGACAGTATACAGATGATAGACCAGTTTCTACAGGAGGAGTCCGCCATGGTAATGGACGGTAACTGGGCGGCTACTGAAATTATCGAAAATAAACAGGAAGATCAGGATATCGGCATTACTACTATTCCTTTAGGCGATCGTAACAGCATCTCAAATACTATGGGAAGCGCAAGCGCGATTAACAGTGATATCTCTGACGAGAAAAAAGAAGCAGCCAAAGAATTCTTAAAATGGCTCTACAACGAAGAATTGTTTAAAGAACTTCAATCAGTGGGCCGGATTGTGCCAACGAATGTGGAAAATCCAAATGATGAACTAGATCCGCTAGTAAATGAAATGATGGAAATTACGCAGGAAGCCGAAAATGCGCCAGTGTATGACGCCACTCTTACGCCGAGCTTAAATGATGAGCTTGAAAACCAGCTGCAGGCTTTAACCCTTGGAGAAACGACTCCGGAAGAAATTGGGGAAGCCCTGCAAGACGAAGTAGAATAATTAAGCCGTTCTGTTATCAAACATGATTTCATATATACTAAATAAAAGGAGGATGACCGGATTTCAGGTTTATCCTTCTTTTTGTTCCAGGAAAGGAGGGCGGTGTAGTGCGTAAAAAGCTTCCAATAAAGGACTGGAGCCTCAAAACAAAATCAACCATCATATTTCTCTGTCTGGCTACGCTCCCTATTTTAGCCGTGAGTGCCATCTTTTTTTACCAATCCAACAATATCCTCCGCCAGCAGGCGCTTGAAACGTCCAACCAAAACCTTTCCTCTATTGAAGCTGATTTAAATAATACGATGAGAGAGATTGAGGATATCTCGGAATATATTATATATAATAACGAATTTTATCAATATTTGACCTTTGAAGACGGGGAGGCCACAGTAGAAGAATTCAGCAACATGAATGAAAATCTGCGTGCATTTTTTACCTTTCATTTAACAAATAAAAACTACTTCCAGTCCGTGTTTATTGAAGGAGAGAATGGACGTTCCATTATGATGGGGGACTATATAGAAAACGAAAATAAAAAGTGGATCACGGCTTCGAGAGAGCGGGAGGGACAGGTCCTGTGGACAGATCCTTATGAAGTGCAGACAGGTTTTCCGACTGAAGAGAAAAAAGTGATCAGCCTGTTTCGCCAGATTAACAGCCGATATGATTTCACCAACTCGATAGGAGAGGTACGCATCCACTTAAATGAGCAGCAATTGTATGATTACTTGATGAGTGACCTGGAAAATGAGTCCAGCGACTTATTTGTGTTGAGGGAAGATGGAACGTTAATGCTTCATGCAGACAAAGAAACCGCTGGGCGTTCTTTTTCCGACCAAACTCTTATGCGGCGCATAAAAAATGAACAGGAAGAGCCCTTCAAATACAGCTACAACGGTGAAGATTATTATGTTTCTTCCAAGCAGCTCGAAGATTTATATCTTGTTTCCATGGTGAAAGAATCGTATATAGCAACAGAGCTTTCTAACGTACGTCACATTACTGCCGGAATTATCATTGGCACCATTATTTTAAGTATTCTTGTCATTATAGGTTTTTTCATGTTCGTGTTGAAACCGATCGGGGCATTAACACGAGAAATTCGAAGAGTGGAAAAAGGTGATTTTACGGCCCGGGTCGAAGCCGCTTCCAAGGATGAAATCGGAACATTAAGCAGACGCTTTAACCGGATGGTGCAGGAAATTCAGTCACTGATCAATACGAAGTACAAGCTGGAGCTTAAAACAAAGGAATCAGAGCTGAAGGCGATGCAGAGCCAGATCAATCCGCATTTTCTATATAATACCCTGGATATGATTCGATGGTCAGCGAGGCTAGAGAAAGCTCCAAATACCGGTAAAAGCATCGAAGACCTTTCCCGGATTTTTCGGCACACGTTAAGTAAAGGCAACACCTGGGTGGGCCTTGAAGAGGAATTAGTAAGTGCGAAAAGTTATCTGGAGCTTCAAAAAAGAAGGATGGGGGCAAAGCTTCACTACTCGTTGTTTGTAGAGACAGGATTGGAGCACGTGCCGGTGATGAAAATGATCGTGCAGCCCTTAATTGAAAACAGCATCGAGCATGGAATGGGGGCAAAGAAGCAGACAATTCATATTAAGGTTCGCGCTTACCAGCTTGAAGAAGCGCTGATTATAGATGTTATAGACAATGGAGTCGGTATTGAAGCGGAGGATATTAAAGAATTAAAAAGCAGCGCGCCTGAGTCACGACAAGGGTTTGCTCTGCAAAATATTGAGAAACGCATTGCCAATACTTACGGGGAGAGATTTGGTCTGAATATAGTGCCGGCGGCAGAAGGAACGCATATTCAGATCCGTTTTCCTATTCTGAAAGAAAAAAATAATGAATCACACCTCAACAAAGAGGAGGGGGAGACAAATGGCAACGAAAATATTGATCGTGGATGATGAACCTATGATTTGTGAAGGGCTTTCGCAAACGATCGACTGGGAAAGCATTGATGTAGAAGTAAAAGGAATAGCCTATGATGGCCTGCAGGCATTGGAGATATTGAACAAGCATAAAATAGATATAGTTCTTACGGACATTACCATGCCTAACATGGACGGTCTTGCTTTAACGGAAGAATTGACAGCGCTTCATCCGTATGTGGAAGTGATTATGTTCAGTGGCTATGACGAATTTGAATATGCCAGACAGGCTCTGCGGCTGGGGGTAAACGACTTTTTACTGAAGCCGATCGATATTGAAGAGCTGCTGTCTATTGTAAAACGTCTTCAGCATAAAAAAAGTTTCTCTGAGAATAATTATAGTGATCTTCGGGAGCAACTAAAGCTTACGATACAAAAACAGTTATTTCGTCATTATATTACGACTGAAGAAATTAATCGATGGGAGAAGCACTATAAAAGCTGCTGCGTAGTGGTCGCAGAAATAAAAGAATATGCCCGTGGGAAGGAAAAAATAGAGCAGGAAGGGCAGAAAGAACATTTGATGGCAATGATTGAAGAAAAAATTGCGGTATGGAGCCAGCAGTTCATCCGTATATGGAAGCATGAGAACGAATGGATATATGTATGCTGCGGGGATGACTCAAGCCTGTCAGTAACAGAGGATCACCTCGAAAAACTTCAAAAGCAGGTCGAAGCAAAAGGGATAAAAATGCAGGCAGCGTTATCCGCCCCCGGCTCCTTTCAAGACATACGAGTGCTTTATGAACAAGCAGACACACTTTTAACCCTTATCAGAGGAACCACTAAGGGCGTTACAGTGGGAGGGAATGATGAGCTTCAGGAAGCTTCTTTTTCTGCCTCAAAAGCCTTCAAAGACCAGCTGGCCGTTTGTATTATGGGAGGGCAGGCGGCAGAAGCAAAAGAGCTGGTACAGGAAGTATTTGATGAACTAATCGAAAAAGATACAGCCGTTGATCCAGTCTTCCGTATAATGAGGGAGCTTGAAGTAGTAATAAAGAATAAAGTGTTTTCCCAAGTCCAGGAACGAACATTTGATATCAACGAGTTTAAGCTTCAACAGGACGTTGATACGCGTATTTACAATACGCCCGAAGATATTCAAAGCTTCTTCATGGAGGATATGCTTCGCATGGCCGGGGCTTTATCAAACAGGAAGGAAACCAATTGGATCATTGATCAGGTGCTTTATTACATGAAACACAACTATCAGCATGATTTACAGGCAAAAGCGATCGCGGAAACCCATTTCATTACTCCTAATTATTTCAGTATATTATTCAAACAGGAAACGGGGCTGAGCTTTTCAGATTATTTAAATACCCTGCGTATCGAAAAAGCTTCAGAGCTGTTGGTGACTACGTCAAACCGGGTATTTGAGATCGCCGAGTATGTCGGCTACAGCGAATACAAATACTTTGTGAAGGTATTCAAAAAATATAAAGGAACGACCCCTACGCAATACCGCGCCATGAATACAACAAATACTCAATAAATGTGGATGTTATGTTAAAAAAGTCGATTTTTTGTCTCGGCAGCTCCTTTTATAATCTAAATGTAAGCGTTTTCTAAAAGGAGTGAAAAAATGCACTTGCTCAGAAGTCCATGGAAAATTGGTTTAGGTTTAGTGCTGCCATTGATTATTTATATGGTGTTTGGCATTATTCCGATTTTTATTTCTTTCTACTATTCCTTTATGGCCTGGGACGGGTTTTCTGCTATGAACTTTGTCGGAATAGAAAATTACGTTACTGCCTTTCAGGATTCGACGTTCTGGCTGTCACTGCGTAATAACATTTTGGTGGTACTTGCCTCTGTGCTTGGACAAATTCCGATTGGTCTGGGATTGGCTCTGTTATTAAACCGGAAAATTAAAGGAGCGAAGTTCTTCCGCACGATCGGTTTTCTTCCAGTGGTTATCTCGACTGTTGTAATCTCTATTACATGGAGGATGATCTACAACTCAGAGCAGGGGCTTCTTAACAATTTACTGGAGACTACAGGACTTGGTTTTCTCCAGCAGAACTGGCTCGGCGACCCGGATTCCGCCATATTTGCTATTTTAATTACGATAGTTTGGCAGTTTGTTGGCCTGTACTTTATTATTTTCCTTTCCGCCCTCCAGACGATTCCGAAGGAACTGCTTGAAGCAGCAGAGCTTGACGGGGCCGGGGAGTGGCACAAGATCTTACACATTACGCTCCCTTCCATCCGAAACGTCATTTTGGTCGCGATTGTTTTGTGCATAAGCGGCAGCTTAAAAACATTTGATTTGATTTATGTTATGACCCAGGGCGGCCCCGCGCATTCCACAGAAGTAATGGCCACCTATATGTACAGTGAAACATTTGAAGGCCTGAGCTACGGGTATGGAAGCGCGCTTTCGATTTTAATTCTCGTATTCAGCCTGATCCTGATTTTAATCACAACAAAAGTAATGGGTGTTAAGAGAGCATAAGGAAAGGAGAAAAAATATGATGGGAAATAAAGCAGAGCCAAGAGAAATGACTGCCGTCGACCGGGACGCCGTGGCAAAAACAAAACGAAAGCTCCGTAGGACGCTCGTATATATCATTTTAATTTTATTTACAATCGTGAATGCGTACCCTATCTTCTGGATGATTATGAATGCTTTCAAAACGAGCCAGGATTTTTCATTAAACCCGTTCGGCCTCCCGGCTCAGTGGGTGTTTGAAAACTTTCAGGATGCGTGGGTCACGGCAAATATCGGCACTTTCTTCTTTAACAGCGTACTGGTTGGAGCGGCAGCTGTGTTAATTTCTATTTTTTCGGGCGCGCTTGCGGCGTACTTTTTATCCAGGTTTGAGTTCCGGGGGAAAAAGTTCATTTATGGATTTCTCGTGATCGGCCTTTTGATTCCAATCCATGCCACTCTTGTGCCAATGTATATTCTTATGCAGAATTTAGGGATTTTGAATACGTATTGGGCACTGATCTTCCCGTACGTGGCGTTTAACCTTCCTATCACAGTATTTTTACTTACCAGCTTTATGAGTTCTTTTCCGAAGGAAATGGAGGAATCAGCGATTATGGACGGATGCGGGGTATTTCGTATCTTTTGGTCCATTATTCTGCCAATGACAAGGCCGGCGATTGCTACGGCAGTTATCATCAACTTTATTAACAACTGGAACGAGTTTGCCTTTGCCCTGGTGCTTATCAGCGACGAAGCGCTTCAGACACTGCCGCTCGGCCTGGCAAACTTTGCAGGCGCCTACACAACAAACTATCCGGCTCAGATGGCGGGATTAACTCTTGTGCTGGTCCCTACAATCATTTTTTATCTGCTCATGGAAAAGCAAATTGTTGAAGGCATGACACAGGGAGCTGTAAAAGGCTGATATTTTGAATATGAAGGAGCTGAAAATATGTCTACTCATACAGTAACTATTCCTAAAAATTTTATGCTTGGGGCCGCGCTGTCGGCCTGGCAGTCGGAGGGCTGGTCCGGGAAGAAGGAAAGCCAGGATTCCTACATGGACCTTTGGTATAAAAACCATCGGCATGTCTGGCATGACGGCTACGGGCCAGCCATAGCCACGGATTTCCGGAATCGGTACAAAGAGGATATCAGCTACATGAAAACCATCGGCCTGACGCATTTTCGTACCTCGGTGAACTGGTCCCGGTTTTTAACCGATTATGAAAACGCCATCGTCGATGAAGAATATGCTTCCTACGTGGAAGACATGGTGGACGAATTAATCGCCCAGGGCGTGGAGCCGATGATCTGCCTTGAGCATTACGAGATTCCGGCCGAGCTGTTTGAACGGTACGGCGGATGGGAATCCAAGCATGTCGTTCGGTTGTTTGAAAAATACGCGGAGAAAGTGATGAACCGACTCGGCGACCGGGTCAAACACTGGCTGACGTTTAATGAGCCCATCGTGCCGCAGACCCGCATGTATTTGGATGCGATTCGTTATCCGTTTGAACAAAACACTCAAAAATGGATGCAATGGAACTTTCATAAAACGCTTGCCACCGCCCGTGTCGTGAAATTGTTCCGGGAAAAACAGCTCGCGGAGCGCACCGGAGCGAAAATCGGTGTCATCCTCAATCCGGAAGTCACCTATGCCCGGTCGACAGCGCCTCATGATCAGGAAGCGGCGCACAAGCATGACCTGTTTTTTAACCGGATGTTTCTGGATCCGACAATCAAAGGGGAATATCCGGAAGAGTTGTATGAACTGATGCACAAGCACGATATTGCCTTTACAGCGGCCGAGGAAGACTTGGATACGATCCGCAGCTATACCGTGGACTACGTCGGACTAAATTTGTATTTTCCCCACCGCGTGCAGGCACGGACGTCCGGGTGGAACGAGCAGGTCCCGTTTCATCCAAGGTACTATTACGACCCCTTCGACCTCCCCGGGAAAAAGATGAATCCTTACCGCGGGTGGGAAATCTTTCCCCGTATTATGTATGACATGGCGATCCGCATGAAAGAAGAGTATGGAAACATCGAATGGTTTATTGCGGAAAACGGGATGGGGGTCGAAAACGAACAGCGATTCAAAAATGAGGAAGGCATTATTCAGGATGATTACCGGATTGCGTTTATTACCGAGCATTTATCGTGGCTGCTGGCGGCCGTCAACGAAGGCGTGAACTGCCGGGGATATATGCTGTGGGCCTTTTCGGACAATGTCTCTCCAATGAACGCGTTTAAAAACCGGTACGGCCTCGTTTCCATCGACCTGGATAACAATCGGGACCGAACCATGAAAAAGTCTGCCTATTGGTTCCAGGATGTAATTAAAACCCGTAAACTTAAGGTGGAAGAAGAACCTTACAAATAAAAAGAACGGGGGATAAAATGAATACGTATCTGGCGGTGGATCTGGGCGGAACCTTTATGAAGTATGCTTTAATCACAGAGGAGGGCACGATTCAATTAAAAGAAAAAACCAAAAGCCCCGTTAGTATCGATGATTTAGTGGAAACAGTGGGAAGGCTCTCAGAAAAATTATTTCCCGTAAAGGCAGTCACGATGAGCTCGCCTGGGGCAGTAACCGAAGAAGGGGTGGTGCAGGGATCCAGCGCTCTTCCCTATTTACATGGTCCGAACATAAAAAACCTGCTGCAGAAACGAGTACAGCTGCCGGTATATATGGAAAACGATGCGAATTGTGCAGCATATGCGGAAGTGTGGAAAGGAGCAGGGTCCGAGGCCCGGAATATGCTGTCGGTAGTTATCGGTACAGGTATTGGCGGGGCGATTATTAAGGACGGGGTGCTGCACCGGGGAAACCATCTACATGGAGGCGAGTTTGGCTACATGCTGTTAAATACAGAGGAGCCGGGGTTTAACCAGACGTGGAGCGGGCTGGCCTCGACACAGGCCTTAGTGCGCCGTTTTGCGAATGCTAAACAGAAAAATTCTGAAGACTATACGGGAGAAGATATCTTTCGGCTTGCAGATGAACACGATCAGGAGGCGGTTGAGGCTGTAGAAAAGTTTTATTATTATGTAGCGGCTGGGATTTACAACCTGCAGTATATGTATGATCCGGAATTAATTACTATTGGTGGCGGCATAAGCGCACGTGAAGACCTCATTACAAAAGTGAATGAAAAATTGGATGTGATTATGGCATCCCTGCCATTGGGAAAAATCAAGCCCGCTATCGCGGCTTTTAAATTCCGGCAGCATTCCAATCTTCTCGGAGCAGTTTACCATGGTCGGCTAGAGGAAATGAAAAAAGAGTAGCTGAAAAACTCCTTAGTATAAAATGTCGGATGTTCGGCAAAAGCAACTGTATAATATTAAAATAAATTGAAGAGCCGGGGAAGGGTTTATTCTCTATCCGGCTTTTTAGTGTATTTGATAAACAGGAGTTTAGGTTATTAACTATTCCAAAAAGGGAAAATAAGTACCGGGTAAAAGCATAACCATATTTCAAGCTGCTATGGAAAGGATGAGTAACTGATGAGCAACTCTATTCCGGAGATCCGCCTGAATGATGGCCTGACGCTTCCGGCTATCGGATTTGGAACATACGCGTTAAATGGAAATGAAGGAGCCAACGCTGTAGACCGGGCGATCCATGCAGGATATCGCCTGCTCGATACGGCCTACAACTATGAAAATGAAGGGACCGTAGGAGAAGCTGTGCGGCGAAGCTCTGTTCCGAGACAGGAGCTTAGGATCACATCCAAGCTGCCCGGGCGTTACCAGGAGTATGAAAAAGCTGTACCAGCGATTCAGGAGTCATTGTACCGCGCGGGGCTGGATTATTACGACCTGTATTTGATCCATTGGCCCAACCCGAAGCAGGGACATTACGTTGAAGCGTGGCAGGCGCTGATTGAGGCGAAAAAATGGGGGCTTGTCCGTTCCATTGGAGTATGCAACTTTTTGCCAGAGCACCTGGAGCACCTTGAAAAAGAAACGGGCGTGAAGCCAAGCATTAACCAGATTGAGCTTCACCCATATTTTAATCAGGAAGAGTCAAGAAAATGGCATGAAAAGCATGATATTCAAACCGAATCCTGGAGTCCACTGGCAAAGGCCAGTGATGTGCTGCAGGATGAAACGATCCGTAAAATAGCAAATAATCATAATAAAACAGTCTCTCAAATTATTCTTCGCTGGCATTACCAATTGGGTACGGTACCGATACCAAAATCAATGTCCCCCCGCCGGCAGATTGAAAACCTTTCGATCTTTTCCTTTTCGCTCGATGAGCAGGAAATGGAATTGCTTGCATCACTAACCCGCCCGGACGGACGTACAAACGATCAGGACCCGGCGGTGTACGAAGAGTTTTAAATCCACGTCATAGAGTAAAAAAGCCGGGAAGAGGATCTGCCTCTTTCCGGCTTTTGCGTAAGAATAGAATTAAACGGTTTTTGGCACCTGGTGGAAGCAGCGCTTGTAGATCCATTCATAGTCGGATACGTTTAAGTCGCGAGGGTTGCCTTCTGTCTGCGGATCGTTCATTGCTTCTTTGGCAAGACGCTCGGTCATGTCAGGATTTACGCCCTGTGCTTCGAGAGAAGGAATATCGAGCTCTTCTGCGAGGTCATATATATACTGAACAGAAGCTTTAGCTGCTTCTTCAGTGCTCATCCGGGCCGTGTCGATGCCAAAGGCCTGGGCAACACGTGCAAAACGCTCGGGTGCACCTTTCCAGTTGTATTCCATGACCGGCCCCATCATAGCTGCTACGCACTGGCCGTGGGCTACTGGAATGATACCGCCAAGTGTCTGGCTCATGGCATGAGCAGCACCTGCAGATTCACTGCCGTAGGAAAGCCCTGCAAGCATTGCTGCCTGGGCCATGCCGTAACGGGCTTCAAGGTCTTCGCCGTCGGCGTAGGCACGGCGGATATATTTTGCAGCGTACTCAATTGCAAGCAGCGCTACTGCGTCTGTGACAGGCTGGGCGAATTTCATTGTATAGCATTCAACCGCGTGAGCTATCGCATCAATACCGGTCATTGCAGTTACATGCGGAGGCATGGAAACATGCAGCTCCGGATCGATAATAGTGACGTATGCCGGAATGAGCGGTCCGCCGGTGTTAAATTTAAATTCGCGGTCTTCGTCTGTGATTACCGCCCACTGGGTTACTTCAGAGCCGGTGCCTGCTGTTGTTGGTACGGTGATGAATGGAGGAATGCGGCGCTCGAGCGGTTTTTTGCCCTCGGCAGCTTCGTAATCGAGAATCGAGCCTTCGTGGGTAGCTTCAACACCGATAGCCTTTGCAGTGTCCATCGAGCTTCCGCCGCCAACAGCGACCAGGCCGTTGCAGTTTTCTGCTGTGTAAAATTTGGATCCTTCTTCAATCAGGCGTACGGGAGGGTTTGGCTCTACTTTGTTGAAGAGAACGATCTCTACACCAGATGCTTCAAGATTTTTGATGACAGGCTTTGTTACACCTGCATTATGGATGCCCGGGTCTGTGACGAGCAGTACTTTGTCAGAGCCGAAGGCTTTGATTTCTTCCCCAATATGTTTAATGGCACCGATGCCGTGTTTGATTGCCGTGGGTACTTCAAATGTATGATAGCTTAACATGCTTTCGACTTTCATATTCATGCTCATGGGAAAAACCTCCTTAATGAATGAAAAAATCCTTTTTTCCAAAGCAAGGGCTTTTACAAAAAGCTGCGCTGGATAAAAAGAATCCTTTTTATATTTTATTTTAGGACTTAATTGTCCCTGCATCCGACGGATCAACACCGTGACGATAAAATTTTGTATTCATCGGTTCGAGCGGCTGTTGCTCAAGAATTAGATCCGCTGCTTTTTCAGCGATCATGAGTACTGGTGCATGGATGTTTCCGTTCGTCACATAAGGCATGACGGATGCATCTACTACGCGAAGATTTTCGACTCCATGCACTTTCATCGTCTTCGGATCAACAACTGCCATTGGGTCTGAAGCAGGTCCCATTTTCGCAGTACCGCTCGGGTGCAGCGCCGTTTCGGCATCATTGGCAACCCATTCCAGAATTTCTTCGTCTGTCTGTACAGCGTCCCCTGGAGCAATCTCTCCGGAATTAAATGGTTTCATGGCTGGTTGTGCCATGATTTCACGGGAAATACGGATCGCTTCAACCCACTCGCGTCTATCCTGTTCCGTGGAAAGATAGTTGTACACCATGCTTGGATGCTCCTTTGGATCCCTGGAGCGGATCTTCAAGCTTCCTCGTGCATCAGAATACATTGGCCCAACGTGCACTTGGAATCCGTGCTTCGTATCTGCTTTCTTGCCGTCATAGCGTACTGCTACTGGGAGAAAGTGGAACATTAAATTCGGATAAGGAACAGTTTCGTTAGAGCGGACAAATCCTCCTCCTTCAAAATGATTCGACGCTGCGGGACCTTTACGGCCAAGAAGCCACTGCAGACCTATCCAAGGCATTTTCAACTTATTCAAGCTTGGCTGCATGGAAACCGGCTGTGGGCAGGAATACTGAATATATGCTTCCAAATGGTCTTGCAGATTTTCACCGACACCCGGCAGGTCAGCTACCGGCTCGATTCCAAGCGAACGAAGGTGTTCTGCGTCTCCGACTCCGGAAAGCTGAAGCATCTGCGGAGAATTGATCGCGCCACCGGAAAGAATGACCTCTCCTGCATTCACCTTCAGCTTTTTGCCATTGTGTTGATATGTTACACTTTCTGCCTTTGTCCCGTTAAAATCTATGCTTTCAACAAACGCACGGGTTCTTATAGTAAGGTTTTTCCGATTCATAACCGGGTGTAAAAATGCACGGGAAGCAGACATTCTTCTGCCTTTATGGATATGCTTGTCAAACGGTCCGAATCCTTCCTGACGGTAACCGTTCACGTCCGGTGTGCGCGTATAGCCTGCTTCTACAGCTGACTCAAAAAACGCTTGGAACAACGGACTCGTTGCTGGCCCCCGTTCCAGCTTTAGCGGACCTTCCTGCCCGCGGAATTCGTCATCTTTTTCAGCCGCTAGCGTGTTTTCCAACCGCTTGAAATATGGAAGACAGTGCGCGTAGCTCCACTCATCCATACCTTCATCTGCCCCCCATCGTTCATAATCGAGGGGATTTCCGCGCTGGTAAATCATTCCATTAATAGAGCTAGATCCGCCGAGTACTTTTCCTCGCGCATGCTTAATGCGGCGACCGTTCATGTATGGTTCCGGATCAGACAGATACTTCCAGTCATAGAGACTCTTTCCTGCTGGAAACGGCAGTGCCGCCGGCATCTGAATCAGTAAGTCCCAAGCATAGTCACTTCGCCCTGCTTCTAGTACAAGCACGCTATTATTTTTATCGGCGCTTAACCGGTTCGCAAGTATAGATCCTGCACTGCCTCCACCAATAATTACATAATCAAATGTTTCACTCATATTGTGCACCCCCAAAGATTTTCTTTGTGTAACGATGTGTGTGAAGCTATATAATAACTTTTGCTCCAACTATGTTATTTCGTAGAGAGTTATTAATAAAATGACACTTACTCAACGGAAAAAACGAGAGATTATTTAGGGAGTTTGTGTGTATTTATTTGTTGCTGTTGATCTAGAAAAAATTCAGAGCTTCCGGATTAGTGTTACGGAAGATGTGTTTTGTTTCGGTATACTCTTCCATGCCGACCTTGCCAAGTTCACGGCCGATGCCGGACTGCTTGTAGCCGCCCCAAGGAGCCTGGGCAAAGTAAGGATGGAAGTCGTTGATCCAGACAGTACCAAGACGAAGACCGGAGGCCACTCGCTCGGCTTTGCTGATGTCTGTGGTAAACGTAGCACCGGCAAGACCGTAAACCGTATCGTTCGCTTTTTCCACGGCTTCTTCTTCAGAGGTGAAGGTTTCCACGGTGAGTACCGGTCCGAAGATTTCTTCCTGCACGATTCTCATGTCGGTGCGGCAGTCGGTAAAGATCGTCGGCAGAAGGAAGAAACCTTTTTGGAGTGTTTCGTCGTTCGGGCGTGCGCCGCCAACAGCAACTGTTGCTCCTTCTTGTTTACCGATTTCGATATAATTTTCGACCTTGCTCAGGTGCTCTGCGGAAATAAGCGGTCCCATCTGTGTTTCTTCATCCTGTCCACTGCCGAGACGAATGTTTTTCACCCGGTCGACGAGCGCGTTGACAAAATCATCATGGATGGACTCCTCCACCAGCAGCCGTGCTCCAGCGGAACAAACCTGGCCGGCATGGAAGAAAGCAGCGTTTAGGGCCTGATCCACGGCAAGGTCGAAATCAGCATCGGCGAAAACAATGTTAGGGTTTTTGCCGCCAAGTTCAAGCGCGATCTTTTTCATATTGGATGTAGCGGACTGCATAATTTTACGTCCGGTCTCAATACCGCCTGTAAAGGAAATCAAGTCCACGTCTACGCTTTCGGAAAGCTCTGCCCCTGCGTCTGTGCCTTTTCCGAGTACAAGGTTGGCAACTCCCGCCGGAAGGCCGGCTTCCTCCATCAGCTGAAATACCTTCACGGTCGTAAGTGGCGTAATCTCGCTTGGCTTCACAATGATGGTGTTTCCGGTCGCAATAGCCGGCGCGATCTTCCATGCTGCCTGCAGAAGCGGGTAGTTCCAGGGGGTGATTTGACCGCATACGCCGACAGGCTCGCGGACAATTTTGCTGTCGGAGTCCGGAAGCGGAGAAGCAATATATTCACCCCCATCTTTGTCGGCCAGGCCGGCAAAGTAATGGAATACCCCGGCGATATCATCCATATCGTCACGGCTTTCACTCATAGTTTTTCCAGTATCGAGCGTTTCGAGTTCTGCGAGTTCTTCTTTATCCCGCTCGATGAGCTGGGCAATTTTTAATACATACGCTCCGCGCTCCGAAGCGGGGATAGAGGCCCAGGTGCCTTTATCGAATGCACGGCGGGCAGCCTGTACTGCTTTTACAGCGTCCTCACGGGACCCTTCCACTGCCTGTGTAATAATGCTTTGGTCAAGCGGGTTAATGATGTCCCGGGTTTCGCCGTTAGCAGCTTCTACCCATTCGCCGTCAATGTACATGCGAATATCCATATATATTTGCCTCCTATGTATTAATTTTGTTAAAAAAATATTTAACGTTTTGAACAAGTTAAATCTAACAGCTTTCAATCATCTTGTCAAAGAACTGCTTGGAAACCTTTTAAAAACGCCGGAAATTGTTACCCTGAAATAAATTTAAAAAAGATTTATGAGGCTCTCTCGCGCGCGTGCGAAAATATCCGAAGGCTTTTTATTTCCCCGGGAATAAACATAAAAAGCACAGGCCAATATTTTTGATTAGGCATTTGACAAGAAATTTTTATACGTTAAGATTAGAGACTGTGAAGAAAATATTTAACAAATTGAATTTTTTTAATAGAAAAGGAGGGGCCCATGACGGATTCTCATCACCAGGATGAATGGAGGGAGTCACTCGAAAGCGCCAAAGACATTATCATTGATTCCCTGGCAGAGACCATGGATTTGTACGGTGTTACAAGAAGCGTTGGCACTTTGTATGGGACAATGTATGTTGAAGGCGATATGACGCTAGATGAAATGAGAGAAAAACTCGGAATGAGTAAACCGAGTATGAGTACCGGGGTGCGGAAGCTGCAGGAGTTTAACGTCGTAAAAAAAACACACCGGCGCGGAAAGCGAAAGCAGACCTACGTAGCCGAAAAGGATTTCTTCCGTTTTTTCAGCAACTTTTTTACCCAGCAATGGGAAAGAGAAGTACGGACAAACTTGAGCGCCATCGAAAGCGCCTGGGAACAACTAGACATGCTGATTCAGTCGGAAGAAGCAGAAGATTCCATAAAAGAAGAAGCCCGGGAGATTCAGCGAATTCTCAGCCAGTCGATTAAGTACTATAAATGGCTGGGTCGTCTCGTGGAGTCTATTGAAACGGGAGAGCTGTTTAAATATATTCCAGTTGAAGAAGACGATGAAAAAGAGAGATAACAGCTTTACATTATCTCTCTAGGGATACTTTTCAAAATATTTAGAATTTTATAAAAAATTGAGGTGTTGCTTGTGATAGAGAAAAATTTAAACTTAATAAAGAGTCTGGGATTCGTCCTTTTGGTAGCAGCGGTACTGATTTACATAATTGCTACTGGTGACGAAGTGATGTGGAGCGGCTTTATTGCCATGCTTGTTTTCTATGCTTTGATGTATTATGTCGGCGCCTATTTTGCCGCTAAAAAATCTGATTCCCTCGACGACATGATGGTGGCCAAACGCAGTCTACCGCTTGTAGTCATGATTTTCACCATGGCTGCCACCTGGGTAGGCGGTGGTTATATTAACGGTACCGCAGAATCAACATACGTTGACGGCCTCGTATGGGCCCAGGCGCCCTGGGGTTATGCCCTCAGTCTTATTATTGGCGGTATTTTTTATGCCAGAAAAATGAGGCGCTACGAATTCAAAACCATTATTGATCCGCTCGAACAGCGGTTTGGGAAGAAAATGGGTGGTCTGCTGTATCTTCCGGCGCTCCTGGGGGAAGTGTTCTGGAGTGGCGCGATTCTAACAGCACTAGGCACTACATTTGGTACTATTTTAGGGATCAATTTTACGACGTCGATTGTTATTTCAGCCATTATTGCGATCGCCTACACCGTATTTGGCGGCATGTGGGCGGTTGCTTATACAGACCTTTTACAGATGATTCTGCTGTTGGGCGGTTTGTTTCTAGTGCTGCCGTTTGCCTTTGGCAGCACCGGCAGCTTGAGCGTAAACTGGAACGAGTATCAGGCAGATCTTGGGTCCTATGCGAACCTTTTTCCGCCGCTTGACGGGTGGAATCATCCGGAATGGGGCAACTATTTCTGGAACTGGTGGGACTATGCCTTTCTATTGATTTTCGGCGGCATTGCCTGGCAGGTATATTTCCAGCGCGTGCTTTCCGCTAAAGATGAAAAAACGGCGATGTGGTTTTCGATCATTGCCGGTGTCGTATGTATTATTGCGGCTGTCCCTGCTGTTCTTATTGGTATAATCGGCTATAATGTTGACTGGGCATCCTTTGGCACTTCAGCTCCGGAAACAGGGGCCATGGTACTGCCGGAGGTGCTCCAGCATCTGACGCCGGGATGGGTAGCAGCGATTGGCCTCGGGGCTCTTGCCGCAGCTGTTATGTCCTCCATGGACTCTTCGATTCTATCCGCATCGTCGATGGCTTCATGGAACATATACCGTCCGCTGATTCGTCCGGAAGCATCCAACGATGAACTGAAAAAAGTGATTAAGACCTCGATTGTGATTATCGGGGCGGCTTCTACCCTGATTGCTTTAAATGTTGGAAGTGTATATACCCTGTGGTACCTTGCATCGGATTTGATTTTTTGTATTTTATTCCCGCAGCTGACTATGGCGCTGTTTTATAAAAATGCGAATGTGTACGGTTCTCTTACGGCATTTATCGTATCTGTCTTTTTACGTCTTGGTGGCGGGGAGCCCGCGATCGGCCTGCCGGTCTTCCTTCCGTACCCAATGATTGAAGACGGGATTGTGCTTTTTCCTTTCCGTACGGTGATTGTGATCATTGCTTTTATTCTCATATTTATTGTTTCTGAAGCTACGAAGAAAAAGGCAGTTCCGAAGCCGCTTCTCATGCCATATGAACGAAATGACAACGAAGCTTTGGAAAAACAGCCATCCAAATAAAATCAAAAAAAAGAGCCTGGAAGCAGCAATGCTTTCAGGCTTTTTGGCGTACAGCGCCGCATATACAGAGAAAAACAGCTTCTACAGCTGTATACTGAAGCTTAGGAAGTTTTCGGGAAGGTCAACATACCTAACGGCGTTCAGTGCATCTATATTAACATATTTCCTTTATTTGTCCATTAAACATAAAAAAGAATAGCTATAATTAATGCTGTTTTTTAGCTGATATGTGCTTTTTATGCCGATGAGAGCCTGTTTTCATATTATTTCATGATTATTTTCATTATATGGAAATATGAAGGTAGAAAATGATTGAATTTCATCAGCATTTCTATAAAATAAGAGAAGTATTTCTACGTGAATTTGATTAGAAGAGGAGACTCTGATGCTTAAACGTTTTTATTCCTATTACCTTCCTCATAAACAGCTGTTTTTCATTGATTTTTTCAGCGCGATCGCTGTTGCGGCTTTGGATCTGGTTTTCCCGCTTGTGGTCCAGTGGTTTATTGATTCCCTGCTGCCTCAGGAGGATTGGAATCTGGTGGTATGGGTGTCGGCCGGTCTGCTTGCTGTCTATCTGTTCAGTGCCTATCTGCAGTATATCGTCAATTATCTTGGGCACAAGCTGGGTATTAATATTGAAACAGATATGCGGCGGGAGCTGTTTAAAAGCGTGCAGGGCCAGTCGTACCGTTTTTTTGATAATACAAAAACCGGCCATATTATCAGCCGGATCACCAATGACTTATTTGATATTGGAGAGCTTGCCCACCACGGGCCGGAGGATTTATTTATTGCCGTTATGACGTTTGCGGGCGCTTTTACGATTATGTTTTCCATTAACCCGCAGCTTGCGCTCGTAGCTCTTGTTTTTGTACCGTTTTTGATTGCGCTTATTACCTATACGAACATTCAGATGAACAAAGCGTGGACAAAAATGTATGCAGAAATTGGCGATGTGAATGCCCGGGTGGAGGACAGCGTCTCCGGAGCAAGGGTCGTGCAGTCGTTTACAAATGAAGCCTTTGAAATCGACCGGTTTGCTAAAAACAACAACCGTTACCGCCAGGCCAAGCTGTCGGGTTACCGGACGATGGGCCACACCACAGCGACTATTTTTTTAACGACCCGTCTCATGATTCTGGCTGTGCTCGTTTACGGCGCTTGGCTCGTTTACACAGGCGCTATTACAAACGGGGAGTTCGTCGGCTTTATTTTGTATGTGAACGTGCTGTTCAAGCCGATCGAAAAAATCAGCGCCATTTTAGAGCTGTATCCAAAGGGCATGGCCGGATTTAAACGGTTTGTACAGATGACGGATGCAGAAAAGGATATTGTCGATCATCCGGAAGCAACAGAAGCTCCGGTACTTACAGGCGACATTAAGCTCGAAGGCGTGACGTTTGGCTATCATCAAAACCAGCCGGTGCTCCGGGATATGAACGTGACGGTCGAGGCGGGGAAAACCGTTGCCTTCGTCGGCTCCTCCGGCGCAGGGAAGACGACTATCAGCTCGCTGATTCCGCGGTTTTACGATGTGGATGCCGGAGCTGTGACCATTAATGGGATAGACATACGTAATATGACAAAGGAATCCCTCCGTTCCCAAATCGGCATGGTCCAGCAGGATGTATTCTTGTTTAACGGTACGTTAAAGGAAAACATTGCGTACGGGCGCTTAACGGCTGAAGAAGAAGAGATTGAAGAAGCTGCCCGGCTGGCGAACCTGGACGGCTTTGTGAAGGAGCTTCCGGACGGGTATGAAACAGAGATCGGCCAGCGTGGGCTGAAGCTTTCCGGAGGCCAGAAGCAGCGGATTGCAATTGCCCGGGCTTTCTTGAAAAATCCGCCGATTTTAATTTTGGATGAAGCAACCTCAGCACTTGATACGGAAACTGAAGCATTGATTCAACAGTCGCTGACACAGCTCGCAGAAAACCGGACGACCATTGTAATCGCCCACCGGCTTGCGACCATCCGGCACGCCGATAATATTGTGGTAGTAACCAGCGGGCGCATTGCGGAGCAGGGAACATACGAAGAGTTGATTCATAAAAATGGTGTTTTTGCTTCATTAAACAGTGTGCAGCTTGAATATCAATAACATGCTTTCCTCTCCTATATACACGGAGAGGATTTTTTTATACCAGTGTGAATGAGAACGATTTCAACACCAAAGAATCACTAGAATACGCCGATAATAGTAGAGGGCAGACATTACATAAAAAAATTATCTAGAAAAAGGGGGACGCCTATGCTGCCATCATTAACATTCCGAAAAAAATTATACGTGTCATTCCTTCTTGTGCTGCTGGTGCCTAGCCTTATTATCGGCTTCAGTGCCTACACTTCTGCCAAAAATGAAGTCAGAAGCCAAATGAACAGCAATGCTGGGGAAAGCGTCAGCTTGATCAATCAGCAGATTGACGAAGAAATGAAAGCAAGAATTGCTGATATTAGTCATTATGCCGGTCTTGTCACCGAAGAATCATTTACTGACGCTGAAGCCGAAGAACGTATGCTCAATACCTTTAATGACTATATTCAAACGCATAACAAGGTTATTTCCATTTACACGGGATCAAATGAGGGAAAAACGCTGTTCATGTCGGATCAGGGGGAGCTGCCCGAAGATTTTGATCCCACGGAACGTCCGTGGTTTCAAGAAGCAGTGGAAGCCGGGGGAGAAGCAGTGCTTACTGACGTTTATGTAGATGCAGCGACCAATACCCAGATTGTAACCATTACCCAGCAGCTGAATGATGGCTCGGGAGTAATGGCTATTGGTTACGATTTATCCTCCCTTGAATCCCTGGCAAAAGAAGTGGATATTGGAAAAGAAGGGTATGTGGTCATGGCAGATACTCAGGGCAATTATATGGTGAATCCAAATGTTGAAGCAGGGGAACCGATGGAAGAACACGTTTACAGCCAAATGGAAGGACAGGATAACGGTCGTTTTTCCTACATGCTGGACGGGGAAGAAAAAGAAATGGAATTCATACAGAACGAAACGACTGGCTGGACGATCGGCGGCACGTTGTATACGAGTGAGTTTCAGGCGGCAGCAGCACCAATTCTCTGGAGAACCGGCATCGTCATTGCCGCTGCACTTCTTGGAGGTCTTTTGTTTGTCTATTTTATTGTGAAAAGTATTCTAAAGCCGATAGGGCGTCTGCAGGCTTCCGCTGAAAAAATCAGCCGCGGAGACCTGACTGAGCAGGTGGAAGTAAATAGCAGCGACGAAATCGGAGCGCTTGCCGCAAGCTTTAATCATATGGTGGAATCTCTGCGGGGCATTCTCACCAAGCTTTCTGCGTCTGTGGAACATATGAGCTCATCGTCTGAACAGCTGAAAGCAAGCTCAGAACAGACGTCCCAGGCGACAAGTGAAGTAGCTGTCGCTACCGAGCAGGTAGCAAGCGGGGCAGAAAGGCAGACGGAAAAAATTAAACATAACAGCGCCGCACTTAAAGAAGTGAGCGGCGGTGTGAAAAAAATTGAGGAACGGACTGACAACGTGCTTCAGCTTTCAGCTGCGACAGCGGAGAGAGCCAGGGAAGGCAGCAGGTATGTAAAAAGCAATCTTTCCCAAATGCAGGACATCCACCAGTCTGTCACTGCCTCCAACCAGGTTATCCAGGCCTTGTCGGACCGCTCCAAAGAAATCGGCGGCATTCTCGAGGTCATTACCGGCATTGCGAGCCAGACCAATCTGCTTGCTTTAAATGCAGCTATTGAAGCTGCGCGGGCCGGGGAACAGGGAAAAGGCTTTGCTGTCGTAGCGGAAGAGGTCCGGAAGCTTGCAGAGCAGTCCTCCGCGTCGGCAGAGCAGATCGGTACGCTGATTAAAAGTATTCAAAACGACGCAAAACAGTCTGTGATTCAAATGGAGGGCGTGTCAAAAAATGCGGAGCAGGGGCTCACCGTATCCGAGGACACGTCCAGGCAGTTTCAGCAGATTCTTGACAGCATGGAGCACATGGCACCAAAAATTGAAGAAGTGACTGGGACGGTCCGCGATATGGCCGGAAGCGTCGAGCGCATTTCCCACTCGACTTCAGATATTTCTTCGATTGCCTGGGAAAATGCTGCTTCTTCTGAAGAAGTGGCAGCGTCTACACAGGAGCAGCTCGCCTCGATGCAGGAGATATCCTCTGCCGCCGAAACGCTCGCTGCCATGGCGGAAGATCTTCAGCAGGAAGTCAGCTGCTTTAAAATATAAAGAAGTATTCTTTGCAAGCAGAAAATCCTATGGGCTTTCTGCTTTTTTTTATAAATTACAGTTAAAACACGTATTACCCGGGAAATAGAAAGAGGCAGCCATTTATAGTCTGAAACTTCAGGAGGGCCAATGAAAAAATTATCGTTCGACATAGGATTGTTTCGTTTTTTTATCTTTTGGTACATATGCGGCCTTGTGCTGCTTACGTTCGACCTGCTCCCGGAATGGCTGGAGTGGGCAAATGCCGTTTTCTTGTATTTAACCGGAGTAATTGGAGCCTTTTTTTTGATTCGATCCTACGGGGGAAAAACCGGGGGAGGGCTGACTGCCGTTATATTTCTGCTTTCGATGTTTCTTGAAGGGATTGGCGTGCAGTTGAACCTTTTTTTTGGGAGCTATGAATACGCCTCTGATTTTGGCGCGATGATTCTCGGGGTCCCACTGACCATTGGGGCAGCATGGGTAGCTATCGTTTCGGGGTCACATGCGTTAATGCTGTACGTTCTGGCCCTGCTTCCACGCCTGCGCGGATGGGGAGCATTTGTTTTTTATGTGCTGCTTGGGGCACTGTTGGTCACCGGAATTGATTTTGTGCTCGATCCTGTAAATTACCTGGTGCAGGGGTACTGGATATGGAATGAAGGCGGCTGGTATTACGATATCCCGTTTTCGAACTTCCAGGGCTGGTTTATTATTGGCTTTCTTCTGCATACAATTATGTATTCGGTGCTCCGCTTTCAGGGGAAATTGTTTCACGTGTCGGCTTATTGGCAGCCGCGAACAGCCGTTTTGTATATGCTGCTCACCTTTATGTTTACCTTGCTGGCGCTGTTAAACGCTCTTTGGCTCGCCGGAGGCATTGGAATTGGTATTATGATTTTTTGTTCTTTTATTTTTACTGTGGGGAAAATAACAAAACATTAACAGGTTCTTCATACAAGCATTACATTAAGGGGCTAACATAAAAGATGTTGATCCCCTAGGTTCATCTCACTGGATAGGGAACCCCTCTTTGTGCCGCTCCGTATCCCGGGGCGGCTTTTTTTATGTCTCTAAAACGTTAAACAGCCTCGGAAGGGGAATGAGCTCAAGCGCCGTGTCTATCCGGGGATCTGTATTGCCTTTTTCTTCTACTCTGCCGCAGTAAATTAATTGCTCCTCTTCGAGAAAATAGAGAGCGTCCTGTATCTTCTGTTCCTGGGTGCTGGTTAAATATACTACGATCGGTTCGTTTCTTTTTAGTGCAGTTCCAGCAGCGGGAGTTGCGTGTTTGTTTAATTTATGAAATGCACGATTTACTTTAATGGCAAGCATGGCCCGGGCCTCCTGTTTTTCATGTATAGATGTGTTTTCCCTGCGAAAAAGCGTATGAAGCTTTATTTTCGTCCCATCTTTATACGAAAAGCTCTTCCGGAAAAGGAAGAGCTTTTCTTGTTATGCCTGCTGCTCTTCCTCCCAAACCTGCTGAAGGGCCTGTTCAAATGTTTCTGCCGGCTGGGCCCCGGAGAGAGTGTACGTTTCATCGAATATATAAAAAGGCACGCCGTCAATTCCTATATAGGAAGCTTCCTGTAAATCCTTCTGTACGCTCGGGGTGTAGGCGTCAAGCTCGAGCAGTTCCCTTGTCTCCTCTTCCACGAGGCCGACGTCGCCGGCCAGACGGACAAGAGTATCGATATCCGCAATGTTTTTAGCTTCGGTGAAATATGCACGAAAAAGACGCTCTGTCATGCGGTTATTTTTGCCGCGCTCTGTAGCGAACTGCAGCAGCCGGTGGGCATCAAATGAATTGGCCGGCACCGCTTCATCCATATTGTATTCCAGGCCAAGGTCACGGGCCTGATCGGTGAGCTGCCGGTGAAAAGAAAGCACCTGCTCCCGGTCCATGCCCTTTTGCTCTGAGAGGAAGGTATGGATATCAGAATCGGGATTTTTCGGCATCTCCGGATTTAGCTGAAAGCTGTGATAAACAACCTGTACCTGGTGCCTGAATGACATGTTTTCCAAAGCGGACTCAAAGCGCCGTTTCCCTAAGTAGCAAAACGGGCACATTACATCAAACCAAATATCTACCTGCATGATTTTCCTCCTTTAAATATGCTGTCTCCAGTATGAAGAAAAAATTTTTTTCTGCCTATAGAAATGCTTATAGAGAGCGGTTTTTTCGATATAAATAATAAGTTAGTAAAAAATATCCTTTTTTCGAACGTACGTTCTTGTATAATGGAGGTAATATACTTCTTTCTGAAGGGGACGTGATGCTGATGAACGAAGAACAGAAAACAATCGCCCGTATGATTGCGGCAGAATGGGAAAAGGAGACAGAGGACTGGAAACAGAAAGAACGTCTTCTCCGTAAAGCCTGGGCTGAAAAACACGAATTGAGACTATACTGGAAAAATGAAGAAAACACTGTAGTTACTATAGGTACCTGTACGTACATCGACCATATCAAACGGCTGATTCATTGGAAGGACGAGCAGGGCAGCTACTACAACGTTTCCTTTGAGCAGATTCTTTCTGTAGAAAAGGGGCGTGGGGATTCTTGAAAAACGAAGAACTCGCAGTGCTCTCCGCTTATCTGGATAAGCAGATCGAGCATTTGGCCTTCCGCACGCCCTACAGTAAAGAAGATGATCTTCTTTGTCTTGGCGGCCGGCTTGCTTACCAGCAAATTCGTGCTGAAGTACAGAAAATAGCAGAACAGAAAGAAAATTACTATAAATGAACTGATGGAAAACGGTGAAGAAACAATTTATGGTATTCTGAGAAAAGAAGGTATTCAAAACCACTATGTGGATTTTGTAACCGCTATCTTGATGAACTCAGGCCCGGGAGGGGACACCATGAAAATAGGAATGATTGGCATCGGAGATATTGCCAAAAAAGCGTATCTCCCCATTTTAAGCAATTTAAAAGATGTAGAACTGCACGTGTACACAAGAAATCCGGATACGTTAAAAGAAATTGCTGATACGTATACGATACCGCATACGTACCAACAGATGGACGAGTGGCTGAGCTGCGGCATGAAAGCAGCATTTGTGCATACAGCCACCGTAGCTCACGAGCCTATCATAGATGCGCTGCTCGACATGGGCATTCACGTGTATGTGGACAAGCCGATTACGTATCATGCCGAATCCGCCCAGCGATTGCTCACTAAGGCTAAAGAGAAGCGGCTTCTGTTAATGACGGGCTTTAACCGCCGGCATGCGCCTTCCTATCAAAAGCTGATGGAAGCAGAGGATACGAATATGATTATTGTACAAAAACACCGGGGCCATCAGGCAGTGGACGCCCGCACGTTTGTATTTGATGACTTTATTCATGTGATCGATACGATTTTGTATTTGTTTCCCGAAACAATTGAAAACATGACAGTGAGCGGTAAAGGAGAATACGATCTTCTTCATCACGTGACACTTCAGCTTGAATCTCCCAATGTGACGGCGCTTGGGATTATGAACCGCGAGGCCGGCACTACTCTTGAACGTGTAGATGTGATGAACCAGGAGCAGACATTAACAGTAAGCAATGTCCGGGATGTCAGCGTGCATAAGAATAAAGATGTCTGGTATCAGGGAGAAAACGACTGGGAATCCACTTTAAAAAAACGCGGCTTTGAAACGATTATTACAACCTTTCTGGCTTTTGTGGAGCAGGACATTATCCCGGAATATATGTATGAACAGGCATGGGAAACCCATCAAATGGCCGAAGACGTTGTCCGGCACCTTACTAGTTCCTAACTAAAAGCTCTGTCTTTCTGCGCCTGCAGAAAGACAGAGCTTTATTATGAAGGGAAAATAACCTCGATCCGATGCTGCTCGAAAAAATCGAGCCACTCCTCTGAAGGTTTTTTGTTGGTTAAAAGACAGTCCACCTGTTCAAAAGGAAACGTTTTAACCAGGGAAACAGCTCCAAACTTCGTATGGTCAACAAGCAGAATAACCTGCCGGGCCTGGTTTTGCATGTACTGCTTTAAATCCGCTTCGGGCTCATTTGTATCCATGATTCCCTGTGTCATTGAAATGCCTTTACAGCTCACAACAGCAGCATCTACATTGTACTGCTGCACCGATCGAATGGCGGAAGGGCCCACCAGGGAGCGTGAATTTTTTCGAAGGCTTCCCCCAGTAGAAAATACATCAAAGGAAGAAAAAGCAAAGTCCTGAAGGATAGAAACACTGTTTGTAATAATAGTGAGATGATCTTTGGACTGCTGAAGCACCTGCAGCGCTTCATATACTGTGGAGCTCGTATCGGCCATAATAGACGAGCCGTCTTTGATCAGCGGCGGCACCAGCTGGGCAATGACCCTTTTTTCTTCTAAATTGATTGTATTTCTTGTCTGATACGGCAGATCCTCGCTCGTTCGTTCATTGAACGTAGCTCCTCCGTAATTTCGGGTAACGATTCCTTCACGTTCAAGCTTTTCAAGGTCACGGCGGATTGTTTCTTCTGTAACGTTAAACGTTGAAGCCAGGGAAGCGACGAATACTTTTTTATCACTGTAGAGAGTTGACAGGATTTTTTCTCTGCGTTCAAAAGCGAGCATACACGGTCCTCCTTGTTGCTTAGCATTTGCTAGTTACACTATAAGCATAAATCATGCAAGAATACAGGTTTTTACGCAAAAATCTTTAAAAAACAAAAATTTTTATACACAAAAGCTGCTTTGTTAAAAAGAAATCGCGGTTTATTTTAGTTTGTGGACATGGAAGCTTGATTAGATGCATAAACGGAAAAGTATGGACGAAAGCTTCTTAACACACAAAAATAATGGTATCATTAAGAATAAATACATAGATAAATGGTAATAATAGTTAAAAGGGAAGTCTTTATAATGATAATAGATAAAAAGGAGAAAATGCTGCTTTGAAGAAGGTCCTTTTTATAACAGTCGGGCTTCTGGTCTTACTTTTGGCGGGGGCAGGGGGATGGTTTGTAATGAAATCAAACGCTTCGCTTGGTAAAAATGCGGAGGAGACCGGACATTATCTCGGGGCTTCGGTGCGCTGGGACCCTCTTACAGAAAACGAAAAGTACGAAAGCCTGCTCGTTGAAGAATTCAGCAGCGTTACGGTGGAAAATGAGATGAAAATGGATGCTGCGCATCCAGCACCGGAGGAATATAATTTTCAAAAAGCCGACGAGATTGTACAAGCTGCCGAACAGAATAACATGAAGGTTCGCGGCCATCCGCTCGTTTGGGGAGAAGCGCTGCCGGAGTGGGTTTATGAAACGGTAGTGGATGAACAAAGTGCCAGGGAGGTGCTGAAAGACCATGTGCAGACCATGGCCGGCCACTACAGGGGACGTGTCAACGAATGGGACGTGGTCAACGAGGCATGGAATGATGATGGAAGCTACAGAGAAACAATCTGGTTGGAGCATATCGGGCCTGAATACATTCCTCTGACTTTCGAGTGGGCACGTGAAGCGGCTCCGGAAGCAAAGCTGTATTATAACGATTACGGTAACGAAATGACAAATGAAAAAACAGAAGCCATGTTTGCAGCTCTGAAAAGGTGGAAAGACGAAGGTGTTCCAATTGATGGTATTGGCATGCAGACTCATATAGATGCTGCCGACCCGAGGTTTTCAAAGGAGAAAATGCAAAAAAACCTCCGGCGCTGGGGGGCGGAGGGCTTTGAGACAGCTGTAACGGAACTGGACGTAAAACTTCAGAACCTGGATGCTTCCCGTGAGGAACGCCTGGAGAAGCAGGCAGATATTTATGCAGATGTGACGAGCGCCTGTATGGAAGAGCCCTCCTGCAAAGGGCTCACCGTCTGGGGTGTCGGTGATACAGAAAGCTGGATCACGGAGCAGGAGGCAGCAAGCGGCGAGCCGTTGCTCTTTGACAGCAGCTGGGAAGCAAAGCCTGCGTACGAACGGATCAAACGCACGTTTATTTTTAATCAAATGCTATAGTAGGGAGGCAGGACATGAGCGACACATTCTGGTATATCATCACCGCAGAAATAATTGTACTAATGCTGCTGTATTTTTCGGCGAAAAGATGGACTTGGTCCCGGCACATACTGCTCTCCCTTTTTCTTATCGTTAATGCTGTTTATCTTTTTTGGCGGGCGGCTGAAACGATCCCGACAATTGGTGTTATCAGCTTCATCGCCGGGATTCTTTTACTGGCTACAGAAGTAATGGGGTATTTCCAGTCAATTGTGTTTACGATTTTATCCTGGAGACCATTCAAGCGAGAACATATTCCACTCTCGGAGCTGGAAAGCCTGCCTACAGTCGATGTGTACATTGCCACATATAATGAACCCGAAGACCTCCTGAAGCGAACCATGATTGCGTGCACAATGATGCGCTATCCTGAAGATCTGCTGAAGGTATACGTCTGTGATGACGGGAAAAGAGAATCAGTGCGCCGGCTTGCGGAAAGCTTAGGCGTGGGCTATATTTCCAGGCCCGGCAACGAGCACGCCAAGGCCGGCAACCTGAACGACGCGTTAACGAAAACTGATGGAGAAATAGTCGTCACGATGGATGCGGATATGGTACCGAAAGCCGAATTTCTGGAGCGTACCCTGGGGCAGTTTAAGGATGAAAAAGTGTCTTTCGTCCAGGCCCCGCAGGTATTTTATAACGCAGACCCTTTTCAGTATAATTTGTTTTTTGAAGACAATATTACGAATGAGCAGGACTTTTTCATGCGCCGGCTTGAAGAAGGAAAAGACCGCTTTAATGCCACTATGTACGTAGGCAGCAATGCTTTGTTCCGTAGGCAGTCACTTGAGGATATCGGCGGATTTGCGACGGGCGTGATCACCGAAGACATGGCTACTGGCATGCTCCTTCAAACCGGGGAACAAAAGACGGTATTTGTAAACGAAACGCTGGCCGTCGGTCTTGCCCCGGAAACATATGCCGACCTTTTAAAGCAGAGAGACCGTTGGTGCCGGGGTAATATTCAAGTTACCCGGAAATGGAATCCGATGAAAATAAAAGGATTGTCCTTCATGCAGCGGCTGTTGTATATGGACGGCATCAATTATTGGTTTTTCGGCGTGTACAAAATGATTTTCCTGCTTGCGCCGCTGCTATTTTTGATTTTTTCCATTTACAGTCTGAATGCAGAGTTTGAAACGCTCGTGCTTTACTGGCTGCCGGCATTTCTTTCGTCCCAGCTGGCCTTCCGGTTAATGTCCGACCAAAAACGGACAGTTCTATGGAGTCATGTTTATGAAGTGGCAATGGCCCCGTATATGGCTATCTCGGTAATTACAGAAGCGTTTATGCGGAAAAACATCAAGTTTAATGTCACCGCCAAAGGAATTCAAAACGACCGCCGCCAGTTTCTATGGAGGGTCAGTATTCCTTATCTGGTACTGCTTGCGCTTACTTTTATTGCCCTGGCGAGAGTGCTATTGCACTTCGTTACACCACTGACACTTTTTCAAAATGAAGACGTGCTGTATATTAACATTTTCTGGATTCTTTATAATGCGGTAGCTCTTGTACTGGCCTTGATGGTTTCCGTGGAACGTCCGCGTTTTCGCGGGGCTGAACGGCACAAAGTAGAACTGGATGGCACCGTTTCTGCCGGAGGAAAAAAGCTTCCTTGTAAAGTACTGGATTTAAGCGAGACTGGGGTGCGTTTTGAAGTAGCTAACCCGGAAGCAAAGGCCTGGCTTTCACAGGAAGAGCAGTTTACGCTAAGCGCCGGGCCGATTAACGGCCTTCGCGTACACAAATTATGGGTCGGCGATCAGGCAGAAAACGCTGCAGCTGCCGGAGGCAAATTTCAAAATGTGACCCTCGAACAGTACCGGAGCTTGATTCAGGTCATGTTTTTGGAGATGACAGATATTTATACGAAGCGAATTTACGAGCGGTCATCCCTCGGCAGAGCCTTCCTGAAATTTTTCAGGGGAACGGAAAAACAGCCGGCTCAGGCAAAACGAATGGCTGTCCGGGAGCAGGTGAATATGTCTGCCACTGTAAAAGTAAACAACGTTATTCATGAAGCAATAGTTAAGGATTACAGTATGAGCGGCTGCCGGGTACAGGTGAAAAACATTAAAAGTATCCAGCCAGGGGATATTGTCTATATTTCGGGAAGCGAAGACCATTTTCCGGATAACTATGCGCGTACCCAGTGGATCCAGCAGCGTGGCCGTAAAACATGGGTGGGAATGCAGTTTTTACAGGAAAGCAGCACTCATCAGGCATCAGCTAAATAAAGCAAAAGAGGAAGGCTTCCTGGTAGCAGGAGCCTTCCTCTTGTTGTTTTTTGCAGTAAAGGTAAAGCTTATTAAGCTTTTAGAAAGAAACGGCACTCCCGGGGTTACGTTTGTTCCGGGGACTCGGAAGAAGAGGAGGAGTTTCCTCGCCGGCGGTGGTAAATAACGTTCAGTTCAGCACCGATCATTAAAATCAACCCGGTCAGGAAAAACCAAAGCATCAGAATAATAATACCGCCAAGGCTTCCGTAAGTGGCAGAGTAGTTGCCGAAGTTGCTGACATAAAAGGAAAAAGCGAGAGATATTAGCTGCCAAAGCACGGCAGCAGTAATAGCACCGGGGAGAATTTCTTTCCATTTTAACGTTTTGTTAGGAGCAAAACGATATAATACGAGAAGCACAGCTGACATCACGGTCAAAGCTACGACCCACCGCAGAATTTGAAACAGCAGCGCCGTCTGTGGTGGAAGGCTGACAGTGGCATTAATAAAATTAATAATCAGATTGCCGAATATGGGAAGAATAAGAGCGGCAGCAAGCGCAATAATCATGCCGAGCGTCAGGGCAATGGAAAGGCCGCGGACTTTAAAGAAGGAGCGTGTTTCTTCGACATCATAAGCTGTGTTGGAGGCATTAATAAAGGCGTTAATACCGTTTGATGCTGACCATAAAGCGCCGATCAGACCAACAGTGAAAAGCCCGCCCCGCGGTGTTTCCACGATACTCAGGATATTTTCCTCGAGAATAGATGTCATACCGCTTGGCGCAGTATTCTGTACAAGCGTGACTACGGCCTGGGAATCAATATTAAGGAAGGGGAGGATAGTGAGTATTAAAATCATCATTGGAAAAATGGAAAGCAGGTAATAGTAGGACTGGGCAGCGGCAAGTAAAGGGAGATCGTCCTTTTTAAATTCGCCCATCAGTTCTTTAATATAAGATTTGATAGTGTTCATATGTTTATACCCCTCTCTTTGCAGCTTGGCGATATATTATATACATCCTTTCCTTACCGTACCACCAGGAGGGCGGGCTTAAACTGCCGGGAAAGCAGAAGGGGCATATTTATTGTGCATAGGGGATTGATGGATCAAAATAAAGTGGAGAATGAAAGGAGGAAAAAATGATTTATATAGACAGCCGGGCGTTTCAGGAGGAAACGTTGCGGAGATACGATCGTACGGAAGAAGGAAAACAGCTTGTTGAATTTACGTTTCTGGTCACCCATGAGGAATACCATGATGTAACGGTACTGCTCTACGAAAACGATTTTAACGTGCAGGTTGGGGAATCAGAACCATTCCAGGCTGAAATTCTGCAGTATTCTACGGATACGGTGAACCTGTACGAGCCCGGAAGCAGGAGCCGTTATACGCTGGCATTGATTGAAAAATAACCGAAGAGCCGCAGCTCTTCGGTTAGCTTTTAGAATAGTCCTTAATATGATAAGCTTCTGCAAGTTTTTCATTATCCTCCTGATACTTCAGCTGCAGCACTTTTTGAAGATTTACCGGAAGGGTGTAGCGTTTATAATGAAGAGCAAAGCTGGCGTTATTTTGAAGCAGCCGACGTGGAGACACAATGCCGACCTTTGGAATATTGGCGATGGGAATTTTTCCTTTTGGGTTCAGCGGCGTTTTAACGAAATAGTTCAGTTTGCGGGCGATTACCGCCTGCATGACGCCATAGCTCCGGTTCAGCTTGGAGCGGTTGTATTTTGGCACGCGGTCGATGCCCATATACTGAAGCAGCTGCAAAATCTGACCGTATTCATCATTGCGGAAATTTTCGTACTGGAGGAGATAATAATTCTCCGGGCCGAAAATCTCTTCAACCTTCTGAAGATAGTGGTAATAATGGTAATGATCCAGAATGCCGTGGTCTTCCCAATCTTTAAATAAGGTTTTGGCACTTTTGTACCCACCCTGATGAAGATATTGTACATAAAGGGAAGTTAACAGGTCAATCTGATCCCGGACGCCGACGATAATATGGGTGTCATATGTATCTGCTGGAAACGTGCGGCGGAGGTCTTCAAGCACCTTTAGATTATTTTTTGATTTCTTTTGGGAAAACGGGCTGCCCGAAAGGCCCTCATAGGAGATAAGCACCGGCTTGTCCGGCTCCATAAACGCTTCAATGTTCGTGCGGATTGTATGAATGTTTTCGTCGTTCAGCCGTTTCAGCCGTAAATCATACAGTTCCTGATTAATTCGTTTTTTCCGTATGTATTTGATTTCCTGCTTTAGTTTAGGATATACATTCTGCTGTAGAAATGTAGTTGCTGTTTTATGAAAACCGATATGTATAAACACTTTTTTTCGCATAGGTTCCTCCGCATAATTTGTTTAATTATTATTATCATAACGAAAAAAATGAAGCTCCGCAAAGCGTTTAGCCGAGTGAAGTGCTAATGGACAAAACGAAAGCGCAGGCCCGGCCGTGCGCCTGCTACTCGTAGGATTTCTTTTCAGCCCCGGCGCTTTCGCAAAGCTGTTGAAGAAGTTCCTTCGGAGAGGAGGAAACGATAACTTTATCGCGGTGGTCAGCAGGGAGGAACTGCTCTTGTTCCATATGATTGAAAAACTGAAGCAGATGATCGTAATAATGGTGAATATTTAAAAGGGCGCACGGTTTATGATGCAAACCTATTTGGGCCCATGTAAACATTTCAAAAAACTCTTCGAGAGTACCGGGGCCGCCTGGAAGTGCAATGAAACCATCGGCGAGCTCTGCCATCCTGGCTTTTCGCTCATGCATCGTAGATACCGTATAAAGTTTGCTTAAAGACGTATGGGCAATTTCGCGCTCGATAAGTTTATCGGGTATGACTCCAATAACTTCACCGCCTGCTTCAAGGGCGGCATCCGCCAACCGGCCCATGGTTCCGGCATCGGAGCCGCCGTAGACCAGTACACAGCCGGAGGAGGCTATCTCCCGGCCAAGAGCTTCTGCCGAGTCTTTATACACAGGGTCGCGTCCGAGGCGGGAGCCGCAAAATACAGCAATGCTTTTCATCGGGCATTTCTCCTTTTATATCTCAATCACTGAATAGTATAGCACGAGTAAAAAAAGAGAAAGAACAGGCAAATTTTCATGTTAAGATAAAAAGGTAGATGAAAAGGGGGCGTAAATAACATGACTTCCCAACAGGATCAGCCTATTGTACGCATGGTACAGCAGCATATTAAGGGCCAACCGGCGTCCTTTCATGTACCGGGGCATAAAAACGGCGCTGTTTTCCCAGTATCATTGCGGGAATGGGAAAGAATACTTCCTTACGACCTTACAGAAATCACCGGACTCGATGATCTGCACGAGCCTGAAGAGGGGATTGCAGAAGCCCAGCACCTGGCGGCGGAAGTGTTCGGAGCCGAAAAAACCTGGTTTTTAATTAACGGGTCTACAACGGGAAACCTTGCGATGGTGCTGGCCGCTTTTTCCCCGGGAGAGCAGGTGCTCGTGCAGCGTGACGCGCATAAGTCAGTAATGAACGCATTAAAGCTTGCCGGCGTGCAAGCAGTATTTGCGCGCCCGGAAATAGACGAACGCACCCAGATGCCCATCGGTATTTCCCGGGAAATATTAGTGGAGGCATGGGCTCGTTACCCGGAGCTAAAAGGGCTGATTATCACCTCCCCCTCGTATGAGGGATGGAGCAGTGATATTGCCTCCCTTGCAGAGTTTGTGCACCAGAAGGAGGGGGTGCTGCTGGTGGACGAAGCCCACGGAGCCCACTTTGCAGCAAGTCCGCTGTTCCCAAAGGGAGCTCTTGCCCAGGGGGCAGATGTGGTCGTCCAGTCCGCGCATAAAATGCTTCCGGCTCTTACCATGAGCGCGTATCTGCATGTCTCCGGCGCCCGGGTCTCCCGCGAACGTTTATCGCATTATTTGCGAGTACTGCAATCGAGCAGCCCCTCTTACCTGCTGCTTGCTTCCCTCGACGCTGCCCGTCATTACGTACATACGATACAGCATCAGGGCTGGAACGCTGAACAGCTTTCGTTTCAAAAGCAGCAGCTCGAAGCAGCCATTGGCCGCAGACTGATACAGCCGCCGGATGCTGTAGCCGCTGACCCACTAAAATGGGTGATACCAGTGCCTCCAGGATACACGGGATGGGAAGTGCAGCAGGCTCTCGAGCAAGAGCATATCTATTCCGAGCTGGCCGGAAGCAGTTATGTGCTCTGGACACTCCCTTTAACCAACGCTGACATTAATTTCCCCTGGCAGGCTGTTAAAAGGGTGTGGGAAGGACTTGAACGCCGGCCGGAACATCGGAACCAGGCTTCTTCTATGCTTGCATTATTTCCGCGGTTTTCCGAAGGAGTACGGGAAGAAAAGCGAGGTGAAGAAGAGTGGGTGAGGCTTGAAAACGCAGAGGGAAGAATCGCCGCAGCGCCGCTGATCCCCTATCCTCCGGGCATTCCTCTTTGGCTTGAGGGTGAAAGCTTGAAGGCGGAGAGAATCCGATATGTCCGTAATCGTTTGGAGGGCGGAGGACGCCTGCAGGGTGGCAGGAAAGAAGAAAATCGTTTTTTTGTAAAAGTGAAAAAGACGAAGAAAGGATAGAGTTATATGCAGGATACCAGCAAAGGAAACTTTATTACATTAGAAGGGGGGGAAGGCTCCGGAAAAACGACGGTTATTACAGCTCTTGAAAAATGGCTTCAGGAAAACGGGTTCAAAGTGGTAAAAACAAGAGAGCCCGGGGGCATTCCGATTGCTGAAAAAATTCGGAGCCTGGTGCTTGAGCCGGAATATTCAGAAATGGATGCACGTACTGAAGCACTTTTATACGCTGCTGCAAGACGCCAGCACCTGGTGGAACGGGTTTTTCCGGCTCTTGCCGAAGGTGCTGTAGTACTCTGTGACCGTTTCGTCGATAGCAGCCTCGCCTACCAGGGGGCCGCAAGAGGCCTCGGCATGGATGCAGTGGCAGCTGTCAATGATTTTGCTATTGAAGGATGCATGCCGGATCTCACGCTGATGCTGGACGTGGACCCTGAGGAAGGGATAGCAAGAATCCAGCGGGCTGAAGAAAGGGAATGGAATCGCCTGGACAATGAAGCCGCCCGGTTTCACTCAAAAGTACATGAAGCGTATATGACGCTCGCAGAAAAATATCCGTCACGCATTAAAAGAATTGACGCCGAGCAACCGTTGGAAAAAGTGTTTCAGGACTGCCGGGAAAAAGTCCAGAATTACTTAAATGCAAAAAATTAAGGACGAATATAAATTCAGTACATACTATAAAATAAAAACGGGAAAAGGTATTTAGGAAAATATCGCAAGAAAGGAGCCGGACAGATGATTGCTATTTTATATGTAAGTATCGCTATTATTGTTTTGGCACTTGTCTGGTTAGTTATCGGTGTAGTGCAGGCTGTTAAAGCAGCATCTTCCCAGATGAAAACCATCAATGAAACAATGGAGCGCATTCAAAAGAAAACAGATGGTTTAATTAATGAGTCAGAGACACTGACCCAGCGCCTGGAGGTTATTAATGATTCCGTCAATCGGGATATGGAGACGATCCAGGAATTTACAAATACGCTGAAGGAGTCCAAAGAAGCTGTAGGTAAATATCATATAGCGACGCGTGCAGTAGCTACAGAAACACTTCACGAAAATCAAAAGCGTACGAAAGAAAATGAACAGGTGGCCCAAATACGCGATATTGGCGACACGGTGGTCGACCTGTATGCGAAATGGAAAAACCGTAAGCAGGCATAGATAAAAGCAGCCGGAGATATTTCTCCTGGCTGCTTTTTTACTGGGAGGAAGCTTTATATTCACGGATATTCAGACGATACGACTGGATTAACCCGAATAGAAATAAGATGCCGGTGCAGATTAAAAGCGGCACTATCAGCCCTGAACAGACAGCAGCAAGCCACGGGTAAGAGGCTTCCCCAATACGGCAGAAGACCCACACTCCCAGGACAGCTACGGTGCTTGCCGCCCCGACTAGAAGCGGGCGGTATTTTTTATGCGCAGCAATAATGAACCAGCTGCCAAACAGGGTATAGAAAAAACCAATCACATATACATTAACGGCTTTCTGGGCTGCCCCAAGCCCTGCTGCAAGAAGCGAATCACCGGCTTGATTCATATTGACGGGCACCACTTCATCAGCCCCGGTTTCGCTATTTACGATACGCAGTTCAAACTCCGCCGGTTCCTCCGGCCAGTTTTTCTGGTGCATGTAGGCAATATCCTTCGAGTGATGAAAGAAAGAGGGAGATTCAATGTTACTTTCATGATTGGTCAATCGTTTAGCCTGCATCTCTTCAAGATCATACAAAAATAAATCGTACTGGTAGCTTGGCTCCTGACTCGAAGCGACATTGGTTGTGTAGGCATAGAGGCTTTCTGACGGCGAAGCTGTCGGGTTGTACAGTCCTCCGGGGAGGTTATTCGCAAATTCAATATGTTCTTCGTATACTTTGTTATTCAGGGTTTTCATCCCTACGTGTATTTCATCTTCAGGGCCTTCGGTGTATGTGTATAAAAGCATGTTTCCCGTAGCGTCAGGAGAAATATTCCCCATCAAATACTTGCTTTCACTGGTAATTTTTTTATAAGCTCCCCCGTCCGCGGGCATGGAGTAAATATTAAATCCTTCCTCCGTGTTTCGGCCTGCCGATTTCCATGCCTCCGCTGGCATGCCTAAGAAGTAAATGAGCGTGCCATCCGGGGAATAGGCAGCATCACGCACATGAAGTTCACTGCCGGTTAATCGTTCAACCTGGCTGCTTGGTGTCTCTGCTGTATAAAGAGAGCGAACCGAGTTTTTCTGTTCGGATAAGAACAGAATATCGTCCGGTGAATGCGGATGAAAAGAGGGCGAAAACTGCGGCTGATCAAGGTCAGTAACCGGTTCGGGTTTTTTACCGCCAGTGGTGGAAGTGTAAATTTTTTCCTGTCCGTCCTTAATGTAAGTAAAAGCTAATTTATCATCAGAAGGAGCAACAGAGACACTGCTTCCCATTCCATTAAAGGACCGGTAAGGGTCTTCGGCCTTGGAATAACCGATAGCTGTTGAACCTATTAATAAGACGGCAGTAATAAGGACGGCCCGGATCAGCCAGCGGGGAAAGCGCATGAGTCTAACTTCCTTTCTTCGTTAATCTAATAGATCAGCAATGTCATAAGTAGGAAACTGTTACTTGAAGTATTCCATATTTTATATCTGGCTTCAATTCTGGTGTATTTGTTCCTGTATATTGATAAAAAAGTCGTAGGCTTAAGGGATCGATCCCGTGTGTAAAAAAACTGCTGTTTTGCTGGCATGCTTCACTTTTTCCTGTATATACAGTAAAATAAAAGTAATAAATATTGTGGAATTGGACGAAATAGGAGGTACGGAGCATGAAGCTGTTAGTAGCTGTGGTGCAGGATAAAGATAGTAACCGGTTGTCTAATGCGCTCGTAGAAGCAAATTTCCAGGCAACCAAGCTCGCGAGTACTGGTGGTTTTTTGAAAGCCGGGAGCACTACGTTTTTAATCGGCGTGGAAGATGAGCAGGTGGATGAAGTAAAAAAAGTCATCCAGGAAAACTGCAAAACCCGGGAACAGCTCGTCGCTCCTGTTTCACCTATGGGCGGAAATGCAGATTCCTATGTACCGTATCCTGTCGAAGTGCAGGTTGGCGGAGCGACTGTGTTTCAATTAAACGTAGAAGAGTTTGAAAAATATTAAAGACGGAGAGATCAATATGAGTTGGGAAGCCATGCAGGAAGAACAGCCTACAGTAATGTCGCTGTTGGAAAGAAGCATGAACAAAGACCGCGTGGCCCATGCTTATATATTTGAAGGAAAAGCGGGTGCCGGCAAGCGCGAAACAGCGCTTTTAATGGCACAGCGCTTTTTTTGCGTGGGAAAAGACGTCCCTGCGCCGTGCGGAGAATGCCGGGAATGCCGCAGGATCACGCACGGGAATCATTCGGAAGTAATGTTTTTACAGCCGGAAGGTGCTTCGATTAAAAAAGCACAAGTGGAGATGCTTCAAAAAGAATTCACTTACAAAGGAATGGAAGCCCGGTTAAAAATTTATATTATCGAAGACGCGGACCGGATGACGGCAAGTGCGGCCAACAGCCTGCTGAAGTTTCTCGAAGAACCGGAAAGCCCGACACTGGCAATTTTATTAACAGAGAATGCGCATTTCCTTTTGGACACTATCCAGTCCCGTGCCCAAAAGATTTCGTTCTCTCCCCCATCCATTGAACGGCGGCGCCGTCTGTTTCAGGAAAGGGAGGGCACAGGGGAAATTTCAGCCGGCCTGCTTGCAAAGCTTCCTCATGTGCCAGAGCGTGAAAACGAGGCGGCACAGGCTGAGTGGATTGTACAGGGCCGAAATCTAGTGATACAATTAACGGAAGAGGTGCATCAGCGCCTTCACAGTGCATTATTGACACTACAGGATAAATGGCTTGGACATTTTTCAGATAGAGAAGAACTGGACATCGGCTTAGATATGCTGCTTTTTTGGTATCGCGACCTCCTGTCGATCACATACGGTTCGGATGACATCACATACTTCGATCAAAAAGCGACGTTGGAACGAGTAGCCCTTCGTTTTTCAGAAATGGAGGTCGTTGCCCGACTGCAGGCAATTTTAGAAGCAAAGCGCCGGCTCCGGGCCAATGCGAATGCGCAGCTTCTAATGGAACATCTGCTGATCCAGTTACAGGAGGGATCATGACATTGCATGATGTAGTAGGCGTTCGGTTTAAAAAGGCGGGAAAGATTTATTACTTTTCCCCAAATGGTCATGACGCACAGGTAGAAAGCTGGGTCATAGTAGAAACGGCGAGAGGAATTGAGTACGGAAAAGTAGTGCTTGAAAATAAACAGGTCAGCGGCGACGACGTCGTGCTGCCGTTAAAAAAAGTCATGAGGCTTGCCAACGAAGATGATCATGCTGCTGTTAAAGAAAATAAACAGTTGGAGCAGGAAGCATATGATCTTGGCTGCGATAAAATTGCCACACACCAGCTGGATATGAATCTGGTAAACGTGGAGTATACTTTTGACCGAAATAAAATTTTGTTTTACTTCACGGCTGAAGGGCGGGTGGATTTCCGCCAGCTGGTGAAGGATTTAGCTTCTCAGTTTCGTACAAGAATTGAACTCCGGCAGATCGGTGTTCGGGATGAGGCCAAAATGCTCGGTGGCATAGGCCCCTGCGGAAGAATGCTGTGCTGTTCGACGTTCCTTGGAGATTTTGAACCGGTTTCCATTAAGATGGCAAAAGATCAGAATCTTTCCTTAAATCCGGCAAAGATTTCCGGTCTGTGCGGAAGGCTTATGTGCTGTTTGAAATATGAAAATGATCATTATGAAACAGCTAAGCGTGAAATGCCCGACGTAGGAGAACATATCAACACTCCGGAAGGCAAAGGAAAAGTAGCCGGCATCAATATTTTAGAACGCCTCGTCCAGGTAAATTATGCAGAAGAAGAGAGAGTGTTGGAATTTTCGCTGGACGAACTGCTGGATGAAGGCTTCATCGCAGGATAACAGCCATACGGACGGAAAAGGGGGGGTGCGAGTGGATAAAAAAGAAATCTTTTCCCAGGTGATTCATATGGAAGAGCGGATCGGAAGACTCCATGATGAATTGGGGGAGCTCAAAGAACAGCTGGCGATGCTGATTGAAGAAAATCAGGCACTCGTACTCGAAAATCAGCATCTGCGCCAGCGCGTGGAGGACAGCGGCGAAGAGGTGCAGGAAAAGGAATTAGCCGGGGGTACCTCTCAGCCAGGCCCGAGCCGCATTCAGGCAAGCAGTATGGGAGAAGGGTATGACAACCTTGCCCGCCTGTACCATGAAGGCTTCCACATTTGTAATATGCATTATGGGAGTCTGCGTACGGATGGAGACTGTTTATTCTGTCTTTCCTTTTTGAACCAAAAATAAAGCATAAGCTATCTGAAACCGCCTGTCTGTAAAGACAAGCGGTTTCGTTTATATCTTCAGGACGTTCAGGAAGACGTTTCTTAAATAGGAGGACATAAAGTGATCAGGCTAGTAGAAGATGAAGATTATGAAGCGGTGCGCCGGGTAGCTGAAATAACGTGGGAGCACACATATGAAAATTTAATCCCGGCCTCGACAAGGCAGGCGTTTATGGAAACTGCATATTCTAAAAAAATGTTCGACGTTAAACGCAGGGAATCCATTTTTTTAGCGGCTGTTACCGGGAGCAGGCTGATTGGCTATATCAATGTGGTGCAGCAGGAGGAGGCAGAGCTTGCAGCTCTTTACGTGCTGCCGGAGCATCAACGGGCTGGGTGGGGCCAGAAGCTGTTCGATGTTGGGATGGAATATGTTTCTGTCGAAAAAAAGTTAATGACGGTTTATGTGGAGGAGGGCAATGCCGGCGCCGAAGCTTTTTACCAGAAGCAGGGCTTTCTGGAAACGGAACGCTTCACAGAATTGTTTATGGAAACGCCGTTAAAAACGATAATAATGAAAAAACAGCTGCACAGGTAAAAAGTTTGACTTGCTTTTAAAGAAGCTCCCGGTGGTACAAAAAACAGAGTGAAAGGATGGATGACCCATGAGCAGCACCTCGAATACTATTAAAGAATATGTACAGGCGTGTACGGTAACTCTCCGGGATGGCACTATACTGCCATCACTTGGCCAGGGCACTTGGCATATGGGTGATGATTCCGGTTTAAGGCATCAGGAAATAGAAGCTCTTCGTACAGGTCTTGATTGCGGAATGACGGTCATCGATACAGCGGAAATGTATGGCGGCGGTAAAGCAGAAGAGCTTGTCGGAGAGGCGGTGAAAGGCAGGAGGGAGGAAGCTTTCCTCGTTTCTAAAGTTCTCCCGAATAATGCCGGCGGCAAAAAACTTGAAGAAGCCTGTGAAGGATCTCTCAGTCGTCTCGGTGTAGATCAGCTGGACTTGTATTTACTTCACTGGCGCGGGAGTATCCCTCTCAAAGAGACCGTAAGGGGTATGGAAAAATTAAAGGCAGACGGAAAAATTAAGCGTTGGGGTGTTTCTAACCTGGACATAAGGGATATGAAAGAACTGCTATCGCTCGAGCACGGAAACAACGCCGTCTGCGATCAGGTACTGTACCATCTGGCTTCAAGGGGCATTGAGTTTGATCTGATGCCGTGGATGAAGGAGCAGCAGATGCCGGTAATTGCCTATTGCCCGCTCGATCAGGGAGGAGGGCGAACGCTTGGGGAAAGCCGTACCTTACAAGAAATCGCTGAACGCCGGAGTATGACGCCGCTTCAGATTGCCCTCGCCTGGACCATTCAATCCGGTATGGTGTTAAGCATTCCGAAGACGTCCAATCCGGCACATGTGCGGGAGAATGCCGGGGCGGCAAGTGTGACGCTGGCAAATGAAGAACTGGAAATGCTGGACCGCGCTTTTCCAAAGCCGCAGACAAAACAACCACTCGACATCGTGTAGCTGCCAGCCGGCCTTTTCTTAGGAGAAGGCCGGTTTTTGTGCCGGACAGAGAAGAAATTAATCATAGGCATGTGCTAAAATATAAATAATTCATTACGCGGGCAGAAATGTGCAAGGAGTCTTTTGATGAAAACTATTTTACGTTACGTTCGTCCTTATAAAGCAGCAGCGGTGTTGTCTTTTTTTCTGCTTTTGATTGAATTGTCGGTTGAATTGTTTCAGCCGCTTCTGCTTGCGCGACTGATCGATGAAGGTCTCGCAAACAATGACCTTGGCCTGGTTGTGAGCCTTGGACTTTCGATGGCAGGCCTAGCCCTGCTCAGCTTTGGTGTTGGGGTACTGAACTGTTTTTTCGCTGACCATGTCGGGCACAGTACCGGCTTTGATCTGCGCAATGAAATGTATAAACGTCTCCAGGAGTCAAGTCTGGAAAAGCTGCAGGGCTTCCCGCAGTCCTCTTTACTTACCAGGCTGACCAACGATATTACCCAGGTCCAAAACATGATTGTAATGCTGTTGCGGTTTATGCTTCGTTCACCGCTTCTGTTGGTTGGCGCGACTATCATGGCTTTTGTGGTAAACGCCCGTATGGCTCTCATTCTGGTGGTTTTTATTCCTTTTTTATTGCTCATACTCGCATGGCTGATGAGAAAAGGAATGACTTATTTCGGCAGTTTGCAGCAGCGTATTGATGCAGTAAACAGAGTAATGAAAGAAAACCTTGGTGGTTTGAGGCTCGTTCGGGTATTTGGCCGGGAACAGCATGAAATTAAACGCTTTTTTATGGAGAATGAAGCCCTTCAGGCGAGCGCTCTTAAAGCATTTCGCTATACCGCTCTTACCTCGCCAATTCTGTTGTTTTTAATGAATGCTGCAATTGTGCTCATGCTCTGGATTGGAGGAGCTGCTGTGCAAAACAATGAAGCTCAGGTAGGCGAAGTGGTTGCGGTAGTTAATTACGCCACGCGAATGACCGGGGCTCTTGGTGTTGTGGGTATGCTAATCACGTTGCTGGCCCGGGCAAGAACTTCTGCTTCCCGGATTGAAGAAGTACTTGAAGGAACTGAAAAAGAAAATTCGGGGGAGTATAACGTGAAGGATGAAGGAAGCATAGATGTTCAGTTTGAGAATGTAACTTTTGCTTATAATGAGAGCCGGGTTCCGGCTTTAAATAATGTGACGTTTCACGTGAAACGCGGGGAACAAATGGCAGTTCTTGGGGCGACAGGGGCCGGCAAGTCTTCTTTGTTTCAACTGATGCTTCGTTTGTATGAGCCGGCCAGCGGCCAGCTTCTCATCGATGATTCGGATGCCCGGGAGCTTAATATTACTTCTTTAAGAAACCAGATTGGCTATGTGCCCCAGGAGGCAAAATTGTTTTCAGGAACGATCCGGGAGAATATAGAATGGGGACTGGAGGGAGCGGAAACTGAGGAAATAAACAAAGCACTGGAAACGGCCCAGCTCGGGGAAACGGTGCGTGCGCTGCCGGAGCAGGAGGAGACATTGATCGGACAGAACGGGGTGAATCTATCCGGTGGCCAGAAACAGCGGGTGACAATTGCCCGGGCGTTGCTTCGCAACCCTGGCCTCCTGCTTCTGGATGACAGCACGAGTGCGCTGGATGCGGAAACGGAAGCAGAATTTCTGGGCGCGCTTGAAGCGTATTCTTGTACTTCCATTTTAGTGACCCAAAAGCTTTCCACAGCGCTGAAAGCAGATAAAATGCTGCTTCTCGAGCACGGGGAAGTCATTGGTTTTGGCACCCATGAAGAACTATATGGAGAGTCTGCATTCTACAGGCAGCTGTATCAATCACAGTACGGGAAGGAGGCGGCGACATGAAAAAGCACTGGCTCACTTCACCGTTTCGGTATAAACACCCGGACATTGATCCTTCTAAGAAAGACAGCCATCCCGGGACCGACAGGGTACAGAACTGGAAACAGACGACAGCCCGGCTTTGGTCTTATCTGGCCATTCAGAAATGGCGGCTTACCGCTGTTTTTATCTGTGTAATTTTTACTGCTGCCTTTATGCTTTCCGGCCCGCTGCTCCTTGGCCACATTGTTGATCATTATTTAGTCCCGCAGCAGCTCGACGGATTTGGAACGGTTTTATTACTATTATTTGCCGTGTATATTGGCTGGGGAGTCATGAGCACCGTCCAGACCTATGTGATGATCTCTCTCGCCCAACAGGCAGTTTTTAAGCTGCGTTACCACCTGTTTTCCCACTTGCAGACACTTCCGATTTCGTTTTTTGATAAACGAAAGCACGGAAATATCATGAGCAGAATGACCAATGATATGGATAATATATCGACAACGTTAAACACTTCAGTAGTACAGATCATGACCAGCCTGCTGACGTTTACAGGGATTCTCATTATTATGCTGGTGATCAGTCCTTTACTTACCTTTTTTACGCTCCTGTTTTTACCGATCATGTTTGTTGGCCTTCGCTGGATTACGAAACGGACCAGGCTGTTGTTTCAGAAACAGCAACAGGCAGTGGGAGCAGTAAACGGATATGCTGAAGAAACCATTTCCGGCCAGTCGATCGTAAAGGTGTTTTCTAAAGAACCGCGCGTGATGCAGGAGTTTGAGCAGGAAAGTGAAAGCCTTCGCCATGCAGGTTTCTGGGCTCAGACATATTCCGGGTTTATTCCGAAGTGGATGAACTTTTTAAACAATATCAACTTTGCGGTCACCGCAGGCGCAGGAGGCATTTTGGCGTATTACGGTATCGGGACAGTTACTATCGGTACAATCGTTATTTTTGTGGAGTATTCCCGTCAGTTCACCCGTCCGCTGAACGATTTAGCCAACCAATTTAATGCCCTTTTTGCAGCGCTTGCCGGAGCCGAGAGGATTTTTTCGTTTTTGGACGAAAAAGGGGAGGATCACCGGATAAAAGAAGGAACAGCAAAAACTGTTTCTGGAGAAGTGAAGTTTCAGGACGTTTCATTTGGCTATGAAAATGAACAAGTGCTTCATGGCGTTGATTTTCACGTAAATGCCGGAGAAACGGCTGCGTTTATAGGTCCTACCGGTTCGGGGAAAACGACCGTCATGAATTTAATTATTGGTTTTTATACGGCAGAAGCCGGCGAGGTCTACGTGGATGGGACTCCTCTTTCCGAGTGGAATATCAAACGCCTGCGGGAGCAGATGAGCGTGGTGCTGCAGGATGATTTTCTGTTTGAAAAAACTGTAATGGAGAATATACGCTACGGTAATTTGGAGGCTTCAGATGAACAAGTCATAGAAGCGTCGAAAGCTGCCAACGCCCATGCGTTTATTGAGCGGCTTCCGGAAGGCTACCAGACGATGCTTGGAAAAGAAGGCAGCGGGTTCAGTCATGGCCAGCGGCAGCTGCTTTCCATTGCCAAGGCAGTGCTGTCCGATCCGAAAATTTTAATTCTCGATGAAGCAACGTCAAGTGTGGACACAGTAACAGAAATGAGAATACAAGAAGCGCTGGGACGCTTAATGGAGGGGCGTACATCCTTCGTAGTGGCCCACCGCTTAAACACTATCGAAAAAGCAGACACTATTTATGTAATGGATAATGGAGAAATTGCAGAACAGGGCACACACAGTGAACTTCTTCAAAAACAGGGGCGCTATGCGGCGTTTCAGCAAGCAAATCAGCAGAAGGTAGACATATGAGGTGGGTCCTGGGAATAAGTATAAAATCAGGGGGCGGAGGCAGTGAAAGAAACATTACAAAAGGGAGAAAGAATCGATCACACTCCCTCCAAAAAGCCTATTATCCAGCAGGACAATGCTTTTGCGTTCTCCATTGATTCGGTGCTGCTAGCGTATTTTTGCTCTGCACCGAAAACTGTTGGAAAGATTATCGATCTTGGCACTGGAAATGGGATTATTCCTCTTTTATTGACAGAGCGCAGCCGTGTCCCTATTACAGGGGTAGAGAGGCAGTCCGTACTTTGTGATATGGCGAGACGAACGATGGCCATGAACGGGGCAGGCGGGCAGGTTACTGTCGAGCAGGCGGACGTGCGGGAAGCCCGTGCCAATTATCATGGAGATCAGTGGTCACTGGTAACATGTAATCCTCCTTATTTCGATACTCGTCAGGAAGCGCTGAAAAATAAACAGGCAAAAATGGCTAATGCCCGCCATGAAGAGCATGGAAGTCTGGAAGAATTCGTTCAGGCGGCTGCTTTTTTAGCCAAGCAAAAAGGCAAGGTGGCTATGGTTCTCCGTCCGGAGAGGATTGCGGAACTGTTTGATTATTACCGGAAATATCGTCTCGAGCCGAAGCGGATGCAGCTTATTCATCCAAAGGCAGAGCGAGCGGCAAACATTGCGCTGGTCGAAGGAATAAAAGCAGGGAAGCCTGGTTTGGAATGCCTGCCGCCGATTATTGTGTATAATACTTCCGGCGAATATACAGAGGAGTTTCAATCGTACTATGGAACAAAATAAGCACGTTGTCTATATGCTTCAATGTCGGGATGGGAGTCTGTATACAGGCTATACGAACAATTTGCGAAAACGTCTGGAGGCGCACAATGCAGGCCGGGGGGCAAAGTATACAAAGGGCAGGGGGCCGGTGCAGCTCGTTTACCTTCGGCGGTTTACGACAAAAACAGAAGCGATGCAGGAAGAGTACCGCCTTAAGAAGCTTCCGCGAAGTCAAAAACAACGATTAATAAAGGAGGCGCACGATGACCCAGCAGTTCAGCTTTCAAGCTTCTGAGAGAACGGGCATGCTCTATTTAGTGCCAACGCCAATTGGGAACCTGGAGGATATTACTTTTCGTGCTGTCCGTATACTTCAGGAAGCGGACTATATTCTGGCTGAAGATACCAGGCAAACGAAAAAGCTTACCCAGCACTATCAGATAGAAACCTATTTAGAAAGCTACCATGAACATAACAAACGCCAGAAGCAGGAAAAAATTCTGCAATGGCTCAAGGAAGGAAAACAGGTAGCGATGGTAAGTGATGCGGGCACTCCGCTTGTGTCCGATCCCGGGAATGAGCTTGTGCAGGAATGTATAAAAAAAGAGCTGCCGGTGGTGCCTCTTCCTGGCGCAAATGCTCTTCTGCCAGCTTTAACCGCTTCCGGACTTGGAGGAGGAGGCTTTTATTTTCATGGCTTCCTGCCGCGAAAGAAAAAGGATATACGTTCAGTTCTGCACCGTCTCCCATCCGGTGTGCCGGTTATTTTGTATGAATCGCCGTACCGCCTGCTCGGTACAATTCGTTTTCTCCATGAAGAATGGGGAGATGGGCCCGCTGTCGTGGCAAGGGAATTAACGAAGAAACACGAAGAGTTTGTCCGTGGAAGCCTGCTTGAAGCGGCGGCCGCATTTGAAAACAGAGAGGTCAAAGGGGAATGTGTATTAATTGTAGAAAAGCCTGATTTGCATGAACCTGAAGAAGACGTGCCGATGGAGGAGGAAGTCCGGAAGTATGTGGAAGAGGGGGCTTCAAGCAAAGAAGCTATTAAAAAAACAGCCCAGCGCCGAAATGTTAAAAAGCAGGAAGTATATGCGGCATACCATGGGTTAAATAAATCCTAAAAAAAATCTTTCCCCGAAAGGAAAGAATTCTTATGAACTTAAGCGTTCGATTTATGATTTTGCACGTATTCCTGAAGATCCTTAATAATGGACTCAGCTCCTTCAGGAGAAAGAATGATTTTACCGTCGGCAAGGGAAAGGTTGTCATCAGACACTTCTCCGGTTACCTGGCAGGTCATGTTTGGTTTGTATTTTTTTAATACAATGCGGTCATGGTCCACATAAATTTCAAGAGCGTCTTTCTCTTGGATTTCAAGTGTGCGGCGGAGTTCAATCGGAATAACTACACGCCCTAATTCGTCAACCTTACGTACGATACCTGTTGATTTCATTGGTAGGTCCTCCTTAATTTTAGCTTTATTCGTCAAAATTCGACATTTTCTATCTGTATGCTAACAATACCAATGTTTTCTAATACCGTCAACGAATTTGAATCATGATTTCTGTGAAATTTAACAAAAATTTCAAAGTAATTTATTTAAATAATTCAATATTATTTATCATTTTTATACTTATTTTTGAAATAAAAAACTATAATTCAGGAATAAGAAAGAAATTTTTCATAATAAGGAAATATTTACTGTGTTAAAAACATTTTTGTCGAATTGTCGAATAAAAATATTTTTGACGAAAAGGGAAAAAACACATAGTATATTATTGTAGAAAATATATGGTCTGAAGAATGGATAAGTATCTATGGAGGTCGGCACAGAGAACCGGGAAGGCTGGAAACCGGTGCGGCATAAATGGAGAAAATGGTCCGGGAGGACGTCCGTGTGAGCTGAAACAGTAAAGACGGGCCGTCGGCGGCGTTAACGCTGAACTTCCGGGGCCGGGTGTGCCTGGAAATAAGCCGTTATTTGTAAAAATAGCGGAAATTTGGGTGGTACCACGTGAGCGCAGCTTTCGTCCCTTTGGCGGACGGGAGCTTTTTTATATTGGAAGGACCTTTACACACTTTTAAAGGAGGACATAAACATGCCAGAAGAAAAGAACACGTTTTATTTAACGACACCGATTTATTATCCGAGTGGGAAGCTTCATATTGGACACGCATATACGACAGTAGCCGGAGACGCCCTTGCCCGCTATAAACGCCTGAGGGGCTACGATGTAAAATACTTAACTGGTACCGATGAACACGGGCAGAAGATTGAAAGAAAAGCGGAAGAAAACGGGGTCAGTCCGCAGCAGTTTGTCGACGAGGCAGCACGAAATATTAAACAGCTTTGGGATAAATTAAACATCACCTACGATGATTTTATCCGCACGACTGAAGACCGCCATCGTGATGCTGTACAGATCATTTTTGAAAAACTAAAGGACAACGGGGATATTTATTTAAGCGAGTATGAAGGCTGGTATTCTGTGCCGGATGAGACCTTCTATACAGAAACCCAGCTTGAAGACAAACAGTACGATGAAGCTGGCAGTGTGGTTGCCGGCCTCAGTCCGGAAAGTGGCCATCCAGTAGAGAAGGTGCGGGAAAAATCGTATTTTTTCAGAATGAGCAAGTATGCGGACCGCCTGCTGCAGTTTTATGAAGATAACCCGGAGTTTATTCAGCCGGAGTCCCGTAAAAATGAAATGATTAATAACTTTATTAAACCGGGGCTTGGAGATTTATCGATTTCGAGAACAACATTTGAATGGGGCATTCCTGTCAAAAGTGACCCTGAGCACGTGGTATACGTATGGATTGACGCACTGAGCAACTATATTACTTCGCTCGGTTATACGACAGATCACGATGAAGAATATCAAAAATACTGGCCGGCAGATGTGCACATTGTTGGTAAAGAAATCGTGCGCTTCCATACTATTTATTGGCCGATTATGCTGATGGCACTCGATCTGCCGCTGCCGAAAAAGGTGTTTGGCCATGGCTGGCTGTTAATGAAAGATGGAAAAATGTCGAAATCCAAAGGGAACGTCGTTGATCCAATTCCTCTTGTTGACAGGTACGGTCTGGACGCCGTGCGCTACTATCTGCTCCGGGAAGTGCCGTTTGGCTCGGACGGGGTATTTACGCCAGAGGGATTTGTGGATCGCCTAAATTATGACCTTGCGAATGATCTGGGTAATCTGTTAAATCGGACTGTAGCGATGGTGAATAAATATTTTGACGGCTCGATCCCGGCCTACGTAAAAGATGCAAGCCCATATGACGCTTCTCTGCTTGAATTGATAGATTCTACTGTCGTCAAAGTGGAAGATGCGGTGGAAGAAATGGAATTTTCGGTAGCTTTAACAGCTATCTGGCAGCTTATTAGCCGCACAAACAAATATATTGATGAAACCCAGCCATGGATTCTTGCACGAGACGAGAGCGAGCGGGAAGTGCTCGGTTCTGTGCTTTACCATCTAGCAGAGTCTCTGCGGGTAATCAGCATACTGATTCAGCCGTTTATGACAGAGACACCGAAAAGTATTTGGTCGCAGCTTGGAATAAATGAAGAAATTATGGACTGGGAGACGACAAAATCCTTCGGGCATATAAAAGAAAGCACCAAGGTAGCCGCCAAGGCCACTCCGGTCTTCCCTCGTCTCCAGCACGAAGATGAAGTGAAGTATATTATCGAGTCGATGGGCGGAACGGTAAAAGAGGAAGAAGACCAAGAGGAAGAAGCGGAAGAAAGCAATGAAATTACGATTGATGATTTCGGAAAAGTCGAGCTGAAGGTAGCAGAAATCATCGAAGCAGAGCCGGTGAAAAAAGCGAATAAACTGCTTAAAATCCAGCTCGACGTAGGCGATGAGAAGCGCCAGGTCGTTTCCGGCATCGCAGAGCATTATGCCCCGGAGGACTTGAAGGGCCGGAAGGTGATCTGTGTTACCAATCTGAAAGCAGTGAAGCTTCGGGGAGAATGGTCGGAAGGAATGATTCTGGCTGCTTCCAAAGGAAAAGAGCTTACGCTTGCTACCATCGACCAGGCTCTTCCAAACGGGTCGGTCGTAAATTAAGGAAAGGACGAGAACGTGATGCTTTTTGATACACATGTTCATTTGAACGTAGAACAATTCGAAGGAGAAGTCGCAGAAACCATCGAACGGGCGAAAGAAGCCGGGGTTGGATACATGACGGTCGTCGGCTTTGACAGGGAGACGATCCCTAAAGCGATAGAACTCGCGGAAACGTATGATTTTATTTACGCAGCAGTCGGCTGGCATCCAGTTGATGCTGTCGACATGACCGAGCAGGACCTGGTCTGGCTGGAAGAGCTCACCGCCCATCCACGGGTGGTGGCTCTCGGGGAAATGGGACTCGATTACCACTGGGACAAATCTCCGAAGGACGTGCAAAAAGACGTATTCCGCCGGCAGATACACCTGGCGAAGAAAGTAAATATGCCGATCATTATTCATGACCGCGAAGCTCATGATGATATTGTCGATTTGCTGGAGGAAGAAAATGCAGGAGAAGTCGGCGGTATTATGCACTGCTTTGGAGGAACCGCCGAAACGGCTAAGCGCTGTATGGATGTGAATTTTTATATCTCCTTTGGCGGACCGGTTACATTCAAAAATGCCAGACTGCCAAAGGAAGTAAGCAGAGAAATCCCTATGGACCGGCTGTTAGTGGAAACCGACTGTCCATTTTTAGCGCCCCACCCGTACCGTGGCAAACGAAACGAACCAGCTTATGTAAAGCTGGTGGCTGAAAAAATCGCAGAATTAAAGGGAATTCCGTACGAAGAATTGGCTGAACAAACGACGAAAAACGCTAAACAGCTTTTTCGTCTGTAAAAGAGGACCCGGCCCGCTATTTCCATAAAATGGGAAGGCGGGCTGTATCATAGAAATAGACTAAAATGGTTTCAAAGGAAGGTAGCCGTGCGTATTTATGAATGTATCGTAGTGGAGGGCAAATCTGATACCGCAGCTGTCCGTAATGCTGTGGAGGCGGACACAATTGAAACGAACGGTTCAGCAGTAAGCGAGGAGGCACTGCGGCGGATTGAACTAGCTCAGAAACGGAGAGGAATCATCATTCTAACCGATCCAGATGTGCCGGGCGAGAGAATCCGCCGAATCGTCAGCCGGCGTGTGCCGGGCTGCAGGCATGCTTTCTTAACAAAAGATAAAGCATCCGGGCGCCCGGGCGAGAGCCTGGGTGTGGAGCACGCCTCGGCGGAGACGATCCGGGAGGCGTTAAGACACGTTCGTAGTGAGAAGGAGCACCCAGAAGTGACAGCCGCAGTAACAAGGCAGGATCTTCTGGAACTGGGATTGTTTGCCGGAAGAGGCTCAAGAGAGAAACGGGCCCGCCTGGGGGAAATACTGAACATTGGTTATGCCAATGGGAAGCAGCTTCTAAAAAGGCTGGAAATGTTTCAGATCAGTCAAGCTGAATTCACTGCAGCTTATGAACAATTAATGAAAGAGGAGGAAAAGGAGTGAAGGATATAGCGACCCCCGGCCGCACAAAAGACATCTTGGAGCGACACGGATTTTCGTTTAAAAAAAGCCTGGGACAAAATTTCTTGATCGACGCAAACATTTTAACGCGTATCGCAGAAGCAGCAGGTATAGAGCGGGAAGACGGAGTCATAGAAGTAGGGCCCGGCATTGGGGCCCTGACAGAGCATCTCGCAAAACAGGCAGGCCAGGTGGAGGCGTTTGAAATTGATCAGCGCCTGCTTCCGATTCTGGAAGAAACGATGGCTCCTTACCCGCATGTGCACGTGCACCACCACGATATTCTGCAGGTGGACCTCGGGCCGTTTATTAAAAACCGCATGAGTGAATGCCGCAGTATATCCGTGGTGGGGAACCTTCCGTATTACGTTACGACTCCTATTCTAATGGCTTTGCTTGAACAAAGGCTGCCAATTAAAAATATCGTAATCATGCTGCAAAAGGAAGTGGCAGAGCGGATGGCGGCCGTGCCGGGCACAAAAGCCTACGGCTCCCTGTCCATAGCGGTGCAGTATTTTGCAGAAACAGAGAAAGTAATGACTGTTCCTAAAACCGTATTTATTCCGCAGCCGAGAGTCGATTCACTGATCCTTCGTTTGAAAAAGCGCGAGGCGCCGCCAGTGCACGTAGTAAACGAGGAATTCTTTTTCCAGGTGGTGCGGGCGTCATTTACGCAGCGTCGAAAAACTCTTTGGAACAACCTGCTTCACCAGCTCACTGGAACAGAAGGGAAAGACAGGCTGATGCAGGTATTTGAACAAACCGGCATCGATTCCGGCAGGCGGGGCGAAACGCTTTCTATGGAAGAGTTTGCGCTTTTAGCCAATGAACTTGCTCCTTTTTCTCAAGAATTTTAAGACCTTGCCAAAAAGAAAGATTTAGTAATTGACATTCAAATTAAAGAATTGTTATAATGAAAAATTTTTGACAACTAACCCGAGTTATGTTAACATGATTTTTAGTGAGGTGGGTTAGACAATGGGAAAAACATTGGTGGAGATTAAAGAAGCGTTGGATTTAAAAGTAGGTAAACGAGTTACGGTGATTGCTAATGGCGGACGCAAGAAAACCGTCGAACGTTCCGGTTATTTAGAGGAAACATATCCTTCCGTCTTTATTGTCAAACTAGACAGAGCCCAGCATCCTGTCGAACGTCTTTCTTACAGCTATACAGATGTACTCACCCAGACAGTCAAACTGTATCTAACGGAAGAAGAAGAGCTTCAGGCTTAACTAACACATACGAATGCAGTCCCCGGACAGCATACAGGCTTTCTGCGCTAAGCGGAAAGCTTTTTTGCGTGGGCAGAGCCCTGCTGAAGTGGGCGTAAGACTTTAGTTTCCCGCGCTCCATGCTCCAGTCGCATCCTGGAGAGCTTTTCCTGCTGTACATGCTGCTGTTTTTCCACTAAAATGTTAGAAGGTTGAAAGTACGGTAAACGTGGAGGAAGATGAGAGAAGGAGAATGATGGTGAAGTTATCAAAAAAGGCTCCGGCGAAAATAAATCTGACGCTCGACGTTTTAGGTAAACGGGCGGACGGCTATCACGAGGTGAAAATGGTGATGGCTCAGGTGGATTTGGCTGATCGACTGGAGTTTGAGCGAAGAAAAGATGGAAAAATTGTCGTGCAGATGTCAGAAGGTTTTCTTCCGGAAGACCACAGAAACCTGGCCTACCAGGCTGCAAAACTGTTAAAGGATAAATACCAGATTGCTTATGGCGTATCGATCTTCATACATAAAAACATTCCTGTGGCTGCCGGGCTTGCCGGAGGAAGCAGTGACGCTGCAGCTACGCTGCGGGGGGTTAATGAGCTGTGGGAGATCGGTGCAGATACGGAGGAGCTGGCGAAAATAGGAGCGCTGATCGGATCAGACGTATCCTTTTGTGTGCACGGAGGAACGGCGATCGCTACCGGACGGGGTGAGCGAATTGAACACATTGATCCGCCCCCGTCCTGCTGGGTAATTTTAGCTAAGCCTCCTACAGGTGTTTCTACCGGGGAGATTTACCGCAGAATCGACGCGGCTAAAAAACGTAAGGAAATGACGCCGGCAATGGTGGAAGCGATTCGGAACGGCAATTATGAACAACTTTGCCAGTCTTTATCCAATGCCCTTGAAGAGGTCACTCTTCCGCTGTATCCCGAAGTGGGCCAGATCAAAGCCCGTATGCTTGATTCGGGAGTGGATGCTGCGCTGATGAGCGGCAGTGGCCCTACCGTTTTCGGGCTGGTAGATAAAGAAAGTAAAGTGAGCCGTGTGTATAACGCGCTTCGCGGCTTCTGCTCCCAAGTGTACGCGGTTCGACTGTTGAACAACCGAAATGCTTGATAAAATCCGTATAAAAATGGTATATTCTTGCTAAATATTCGGATTTTACGGAGGTAAGCATGAAAAAACTGAAACGAAGCGGCCGATTGGTGGATATGACCAACTTTTTGCTGCAGCATCCACATGAACTTATCTCTCTTGGTTATTTTACAGAGAGGTATGAATCCGCCAAATCCTCGGTAAGTGAAGATTTGACTATTATTAAAGAAATTTTTGAAACGCAGGGCGTGGGGGCCCTGCGGACGGTGGCAGGCGCGAGCGGCGGTGTGCAGTATGTGCCGAAAGTGGAAAAAAGCACTGCAGAATTGTTTGTCGACGGGCTGTGCGAGAAGCTTGAAAACAAAGAACGGCTGCTCCCGGGAGGGTATTTATACATGATGGATATCCTTGGCCGTCCGCGCACGATGAATGAAGTAGGAAAGATGTTTGCTTCTGTTTTCGCGGACCGGCAAATTGATGCCATTGTTACTGTGGCAATGAAAGGTATTCCGCTTGGCTATGCAATTGGTACATACTTGGACGTTCCTGTAAGCATTGTGCGAAGAGATCACCGGGTTACGGAAGGATCGACGGTGAGCATCAATTATGTATCAGGATCATCGAGGCGTATCCAGACGATGTCTTTAGCGCGCCGGAGCCTGCCGGAAGGATCCAATGTCCTTGTAGTAGACGATTTCATGAAAGCAGGCGGCACAGTAAGCGGAATGATAGAACTACTCCAAGAGTTCCGGGCGAATGTGGCAGGCATTGGTGTGCTCGTAGAAGCTGAAGGCGCAGGCGAACGGCTGGTGGACGACTATGTAAGCATTGCTCGGGTAGAAGAGGTAAACGAAAAGACGAAAAACATCCGCGTAGTGCCCGGAAACTTTCTAACAAAGCTGGAAAAGGAGAGATCGAGATGAAGGAAGTATTTACTAAGCAGGCACCAGAGGCCATTGGGCCGTATTCCCAGGGGATTAAGGTAAATAACGTATTTTACAGCTCCGGCCAGATTCCTCTGACGACCGCAGGCGAAATTGTAAGCGGCGGCGTGGAAGAACAGACGCACCAGGTTTTTCAAAACCTGCAGGCGGTACTCGCTGAAGCCGGCTCTTCGCTGAATCATGTTATTAAAGCCACAGTGTTTATAAAAGATATGGATGAATTTCCGGTTATTAACGAAGTGTACGGATCTTACTTCCAAGAACATCAGCCGGCCCGCTCGTGTGTGGAGGTGGCCCGCCTGCCGAAGGATGTAAAGGTGGAAATCGAAGTTATTGCTTTACTGTCTTCATAAAAAAACAGCGCTCTTTGCTGCCTGCGTGAATCGCGCTAATGGCAGCTGGAGCGCTGTTTTTTTATGATAAGGGTAGAAAAGGCCACAAGATAAGCCGATAAGAGTTATAACGAAAAAAATTTTGAATACAGGACTTTTAGCTCGCGTAAAAAGATGTGGTAACATAATTAAAACATCGTTATACTGGATATATGTTTATATACTTAAAAATTAAATATATTTGCGGGTGATTACAGACCCAGGCAGGATTTTGCAGAGCAATATAGAAGTCACTAATCATCCTCTCCATGTTCAGCTGGAGAGATACATAGAGACAGGTGAGTTAATAAATCAAAGGTGGTGAAAACATGCAGGTAACAGACGTCAGGCTGCGCCGGGTAAATACTGATGGACGAATGAGAGCCATTGCTTCGATTACATTCGATGAAGAGTTTGTTGTTCATGACATCCGGGTCATTGATGGAAATAACGGTCTCTTTGTTGCTATGCCGAGTAAACGCACCCCTGATGGGGAATTTCGTGATATTGCCCATCCTATTTCGTCAGCGGCAAGAGAGAAGATCCAATCCGCTGTATTAGCAGAATATGAAGAGCAGGATGAACAGCCTACAGAAAAAAATTTTAACGAAGCCGGCGCTTCGTAACATTATAACGTACCACCGCAGCAATAACGGTCTCACAGAGGGACCGTTATTTATTTTGGGCTGTAAGCGAAATCAGGTGGATAGGCGGGCTTTCATTATGTAGAATAGGTAATAGTGTATTCTTGAAAACCTACAGCTTTTAAGATATTATTCTTAATGGACAAAAATGCGCATATGGAGGAACCTACATGAACAATCGCTATGCCGTTATTTTAGCTGCCGGGAAAGGCACCCGTATGAAATCCAGTCTTTATAAAGTACTCCATCCTGTTTGCGGAAAACCGATGGTGGAGCACGTCGTGGATGAGCTCGAAGAAGCCGGTGCCGATCAATTAGTCACAGTGACCGGCCACGGGGCAGAAGCTGTCGAGGAGCGTTTACAAGAGCGTACTTCTTATGTGCTTCAGGAGGAGCAGCTCGGAACTGCTCATGCCGTGATGCAGACTAAAAAGCTGCTTGAAGGCAAAAAAGGCACAACCATCGTCGCTTGCGGAGATACCCCTTTGATCCAGGGGAGTACGATGCGGGCACTGATGGACCATCATGAACAAATGGAAGCAAAAGCAAGCATCCTGACAGCCATAGCAGATGAACCTGCCGGATACGGACGGGTCGTCCGGAACAGCAGCGGAGAAGTCGTGCGGATCGTGGAACATAAAGATGCAGACGAAACGGAAAAAGGGATACGGGAAATTAACACAGGCACATACTGCTTCGATAACGAAGCATTATTTCATGCGCTCAGCCAGGTAGATAACAATAACGTACAGGGGGAATATTACCTTCCTGATGTCATCGGCATACTTCAGGAAAAGGGCGAAACAGTAGCCGCCTGGACCACTCCGGATTTTTCTGAGACAATCGGGGTGAATGACCGGGTAGCTTTATCCCAGGCTGAGAAAGCTATGAGGCGCCGCATTAATGAACATTGGATGCGCCAGGGGGTAACTATTATCGATCCGGAGAATACTTATATCTCTAAAGAAGCCGTGATCGGTGCTGATACAGTCATTGAGCCGGGAACAATTCTTCGTGGCAGTGTGCATGTAGGAACCTCCTGCCAGCTCGGCCCTCATTCAGAAATCAGCAACGCTGTCATTGGCAGCGAAACGGTGGTCCGGCAATCGACAGTGACAGACAGCGAGGTAGGGAACTTGGTACAAATCGGGCCTTACGCTCATGTCCGCCCGGCCTCATTAATTGGGGACGAAGCTAAAATCGGCAACTTTGTTGAAATTAAAAAAGCGTCTATCGGCCAGGGAAGCAAAACCTCCCACCTAAGCTACATTGGAGATGCAGAGGTAGGGAAAAATGTGAATATCGGCTGTGGTTCCATTACTGTTAATTACGACGGTGCGGGTAAGCATTTAACGAAAATCGAAGATGAGGTATTTATCGGATGCAATTCCAATCTTGTAGCGCCGGTAAACGTGGGGAAAGGCGCTTACGTAGCGGCTGGCTCCACGATCACTTCGGATGTTCCGGAGGATGCCCTTTCTATTGCGAGGTCAAGGCAGACAAATAAAGAGAACTATGTAAGTGAAAAATTAAACACAGGTAAAAAGCAAAACAAGTGACGGAGGGAATTAAAAAATGTCCACGATGGATCGCTCCAATTTGAAAGTATTCACCCTGAACTCGAATCCAAGGCTGGCCGAAGAAATTGTTGAGCAGATCGGCACAACAATGGGGCTTAGTTCTGTAAAACGATTCAGCGACGGAGAAGTGCAGATAAATATCGAAGAAAGTATCCGCGGCTGCGATGTCTTTTTGGTCCAGTCGACCTCAGACCCGGCCAATGAGCATATTATGGAACTGTTAATCATGATTGATGCCTTGAAGCGGGCGTCGGCAAAAACGATCAGCGTTGTGCTACCTTATTATGGTTATGCACGGCAGGACCGCAAAGCCCGGGCTAGGGAACCTATTACAGCCAAGCTGATTGCCAATCTGCTGGAGACAGCTGGAGCGACAAGGATTTTAAGCCTGGACCTGCACGCAACACAAATTCAGGGATTTTTTGATATTCCGGTGGATCAATTGCAGGGAGAACCTATTTTATCCCGTCACTTCAACGAAAAAGGTTTGGAAGACCTCGTTATTGTTTCACCAGACCACGGGGGCGTGGTGCGAGCGCGTAGAATGGCAGACCGCTTAAAGGCGCCTATCGCAATTATCGATAAGCGCCGGCCGCGGCCGAACGTTTCAGAGGTCATGAATATTGTCGGTGATGTAAAAGGCAAAACGGCGATTATTATTGATGATATTATTGATACTGCCGGAACGATTACGCTCGCAGCAGACGCATTAATTGAGTCAGGCGCAAACCATGTGTACGCGTGCTGCACTCATCCGGTACTTTCCGGCCCGGCCATAGAGAGAATTGAAAACTCTAAGATTGAAGAACTTGTAGTAACGAATTCCATTGTGCTTCCGGAAGAGAAAAATATTGATAAAGTAACTCAGCTCTCCGTCGGCCCGCTTATGGCTAAAGCGATTATTAATGTCTTCGAGCAGACTTCGGTAAGCCGTTTGTTTAATTAATCGACAAGAAAATCAATGGTTTGAATAAGCCATTGATTTTTGATGTGGATTCTGGTATAATTCTGTCTCAAGTGGGCAAAATTACGCGAACACGTGAAAATAAAATTTAACTTATGAGGTGAATACCATGGCTACGCAGTTAACTGCAGCTCGTCGTCCTGAGACAAAACAGTCAGTGACGAAAAAACTACGCAGAGAAGGCACAATCCCAGCCGTTATTTATGGCAAGAAAACGGAAAGCCAGCCTATTTCTGTCGACAACATTACATTCTTAAAAACGATCCGTGAAGCTGGAAAGAACGGCATCATTGATCTGACTATTGAAGGCGAAAACAAAAAACACCAGGTCATTGTGCATGATATGCAGGTGGACTCTATTAAGGATTACTTTATCCATGTTGACTTCTTTGAAGTAGACATGACTTCCGAAATGGAAGCAGACGTTGCTGTAAACCTCGAGGGCGAAGCGCCAGGGGAAAAAGAAGGCGGCGTTGTCTCCCACATGATGTTCAATATTACTGTCAGCGCACTGCCTGCTGAAATTCCTGACAGCATCAGCGTGGACGTTTCAACATTGAACATCGGCGACTCCATCCAAGTAGCAGATCTGCCAGAAGGTCTGAATTACACGATCACGAGCGAGCCGGAAGAAACGATTGTTACTGTTCTTGTACCGGAAGAAGAGCCGGAAGAGCCAGGCGAAGAAGAAGTAGAAGAGCCTGAGCTTGTAGATGCGGATGAAGAATCCGAAGAAGGCGGCTCTGAAGAAGGCGGCAACGACAACAACAATTCATAATTTCTGTATCAAAGCGACGGAGGGCTTCAGGCTCTCCGTCATAAATAAAGATCGCAGGCAACGCTGCTCGACAGGCGCCCTGCGATCTTTATTTATGCTATGCTGTAAAGCTGAAATATCTTAAAATAAGACAAGCACTGCAATCGTTTCGAACGTCAAAAATCAGTTTTTTTAGTATAATACAAAGAAGCAGTCCAACCTATATGTACGAGGCAGAGCGGGGGTCCAGCATGAAATTTATTGTCGGGTTAGGCAACCCGGGAAAAAAATATAAAAAAACACGCCACAATATCGGATTTGAAGCTGTAGAAGAGCTTGCTTCCATGTGGCAGCTATCATGGAAAAAAAGCAAATGGAAGAGCGAAACTGCCGAAACAATGGCAGGGGGCGAAAAAGTAATACTGGTAAAGCCGGTAACTTATATGAATTTATCAGGAGAAGCAGTAGGCCCGATGCTTGATTTTTACAAAGCCGCGCCAGAGGACATTTTAGTAGTATATGATGACCTGGACCTGGCGCCCGGTACGGTCCGCCTGCGCAAGAAGGGCGGTCACGGAGGCCATAATGGTATACGGTCATTAATTGAACATTTAGGTACGAAGGAGTTTAAGCGCCTGCGTATTGGTATCGGGAAACCGGAGAAGGCGTCTGTCATTGACTATGTTCTGGGTACTTTTCCGCCCGGGGAGCGAAAGCAGATGGATGAAGCTGTGAAGAAGGCGGCAGCGTCAGCAGAAGCGTGGAGCAGTAAATCATTTGATGAAGTAATGAACGAGTTTAATTAATAGAGGGCCGGAGTGGGACTGAAGCGTTCCGCTCTCCTTTTGCGTGATAAAAAAATAACATCATGAATAGGGAGGAATGAGCATGAAGGGTTTACCATCAATATTGGTCTCCAACCCAGAGATCGAAGCAGTTGTCAGTGATCTCCAAAACGGTGTGCCGGAGCAGCTGATTTCAGGGCTCAGCGGCTCGGCAAGAACATTATTTATGGCGCTTGCCCAAGATAAGACACAAAACCCTCAGCTGGTTGTGACACATACGCTGTATCAGGCGCAAAAACTGTACGATGATTTGTTGGAATGGTCGGAGAAGGAAGTGCTGTTATACCCGGTTAATGAACTGATTTCTGCTGAAATTGCGGTGGCGAGCCCGGAAATGAGATCGCAGCGGATCGAAGTGCTCGACCGTCTGGTCAGCGGCTTTGATGGAATTGTCGTAAGCCCGGTTGCCGGCCTGCGCCGCCTGCTGCCGCCTGCTGCCGTGTGGGAAGCAGCCCAATGGCCGCTGCATACTGGGGAGGATCTTGACCTGGATAAGTTTCAGCAGTTTCTTTATGCATCGGGGTATCAGCGGGCCGATATGGTAGCTGCACCCGGAGAATTCAGCATACGGGGCGGTATTATCGATATTTATTCGCTTACGGCGGATAACCCGGTGCGTATGGAGCTGTTTGATACAGAAATTGACTCCCTCCGCTTATTTAACCCGGAAGACCAGCGAACAATTGAGCAGATCACCGAAGTGAATATCAGTCCTGCCCAGGAAACGATTCTTTATTCGGAGCAATTTCAGCGTGCAGCAATGGAGCTCGAAGCGGGACTCAGCAAAACGCTGAAAACGGTTAAAGACGAGACAGTAAAGCAGAAGGTGCAGGAGCGCCTTTCGGAAGAAAGGGAGCAGCTGCTGCAGCACGTACGTTTTCAAAGTTTATACAAATATATGCAGTTTTTCTATGAACAGCCGGCTACCTTGAGCGAGTACTTTCCTCAGGAAACAATCCTTTTTATCGATGAAGTGAGCCGGGTGCAGGAAACCGCAGAACGGTTAGATGAAGAAGAAGCCGAATGGCGTACAAATATGGTGGAACAGGGAGAGCTGCCAGTAGAGATGCAGCTTTCATTACCGTTTCATACGCTGATAAAAAATATTGATTTTCCGAAGGTGCTTTTTTCTTTATTTACCCGCAGTTTATCCTATTTTCATCCGCGCCGGGTGGCCAATATCACGAGCAAGGCCATGCAGCAGTTTCACGGCCAGCTGCCGGTGCTGAAAAATGAAATTGAACGTTGGCAGAATGGCGGATTTCGTATCGTCTTTGCTGCTGAGACAAAGGACCGGCTCGAACGGCTGCAGAGAATTCTTGATGACTACGGAATAGAGGCCGAACGGGCTGCGAAAGACGGACCATTTACACCGGGGCGCCCGGCCATCGTGCAGGGACGGCTCGACAGCGGGTTTGAACTGCCGCTTGAAAAGCTTGCTGTTATCACAGAGCAGGAGACGTTTACAAAGCAGGTGCGCCGGTCAAGAAGACGGGAAAAGCTGAATAATGCTGAACGCATTAAAAGCTATTCAGAGCTTCAGGTGGGAGACCTGGTCGTTCACGTAAACCACGGCATCGGGAAATACCTGGGAATGGAAACGCTTGATGTTGGGGGCGTGCACCAGGATTTCTTAAATGTATCCTATGCGGGTAACGACAAACTGTATGTGCCGGTCGAGCAGATTGACCAGGTTCAAAAGTATGTAGGTTCTGAAGAAAAGGACCCTAAAATCTATAAGCTCGGCGGCAACGACTGGAAACGTGTTAAACGCAAGGTACAGTCCTCGGTGGAAGATATCGCTGACGACCTGATCAAGCTGTATGCAGAGCGGGAGGCTACAAAAGGGCACGCCTTTAACCGGTACGAGATGGAGGAGCAGGCATTTGCTGCTGCGTTCCCTTACCAGGAAACCGAGGACCAGATAAAAGCAATTGAAGAAATCCGCGAAGACATGGAACGCGAACGCCCGATGGACCGTCTTTTATGTGGGGATGTTGGTTACGGAAAGACAGAGGTGGCGATACGGGCAGCGTTCAAAGCAGTGATGGATGGCAAGCAGGTGGCCATTTTAGTGCCGACAACGATTCTGGCCCAGCAGCATTTCGATACGCTGACAGAACGTTTCGCCGACCAGCCGATCAACATCGGCTTAATGAGCCGCTTCCGGACGAAAAAACAGCAGAACGAAACGACCCGCGGACTGAAAGCAGGAAGCGTTGATATTGTGATCGGGACGCACCGTGTACTTTCCAAGGACGTACAGTTTCATGATTTAGGGCTGCTGATTGTCGATGAAGAGCAGCGGTTTGGGGTTACTCATAAAGAAAAAATCAAACGGCTCAAGGCAAACATTGATGTGTTAACGCTGACGGCGACACCGATTCCAAGAACGCTGCACATGTCGATGCTCGGCGTTCGTGATTTATCAGTAATCGAGACGCCTCCGGAAAATCGTTTTCCTGTTCAGACGTATGTGATGGAATATAATCCAACGCTTGTCAAAGAAGCCATAGAACGCGAAATCAGCCGCGGCGGCCAGGTGTATTTTATGCATAACCGGGTAGATAACATCAGTCGGATGGCAGACCAGATTTCTATGCTTGTGCCGGAGGCGGAGGTTGCTTACGCTCATGGACAGATGAATGAGCAGGAGCTTGAGTCGGTCATGGTGGAATTTTTAGAGGGAAATAAAGATGTGTTGGTTACGACAACGATCATAGAAACAGGGGTCGATATCCCGAACGTAAATACGCTTATTATTAACAATGCAGACCGGATGGGGCTCTCCCAGCTATATCAGATCCGCGGCCGGGTCGGTAGATCTAATCGCGTAGCGTACTCGTATTTCACGTACCAGCGTGACAAAGTGCTTTCTGAAGTGGCAGAAAAGCGTCTGCAGGCAATTAAGGAATTTACGGAACTCGGCTCCGGTTTTAAGATTGCCATGAGAGACCTCTCCATCCGCGGGACGGGTAACCTGCTCGGCGCGGAGCAGCATGGCTACATTGAATCCGTGGGCTTTGACTTGTATTCGCAAATGCTCAAAGAAGCTATTGAAGAACGTAAGGGCGATCAGCCAAAGCAGCAGGAGCCGGAGATGGAAATGAATATGAAAGCAGATGCCTATATCCCTGATTTCTATATTGACGACTCCAAGCAGAAAATAGAGATGTATAAGCGCTTCCGGGGGCTTGAAACGCTTGATGATATGGAAGACCTGCAGAGTGAAATGATGGACCGCTTCGGGGAATACCCGGTGGAGGTGGAAAAGCTGTTTATTCTCAGTAATATTCGTCTGCGCGCGGTAGCTTCCGGAGTGGAATCCATTTCCCAGGAAGCAAACAAAACCATTATTCTGGTAGGTGAAGCAGCAAGCAGTGAAGCAGATGGCGCTTCGCTGTTCGGACTTGTAAATGAGCTGGGACGTCATATCGGTATTGGCACCAGCGGGAAAAAGATTCAAATATCAGTACAGCACCAGCGGCTCGAAGAGATGAAAATTCTCACCTCTGTGCAGGCGGTCGTTAAAGGCGTACAGGAAGCAAAAAAAGAGCCGGAAGAAACAACGTCTTCGAAGTAGAGCGGGAAGATTGAGGGGATAGAAGATGACAAACGACAGACGCTCGTTCGCCCATCTGCTGAAAAGCGTTTCTCTGCTGACAGCAGCTGCCCTGATTGGAAAAGTATTCAGCGCCGTTTACCGGATTCCATACCAGAACATGACTGGAGATATAGGGTATTATGTGTATCAGCAGGCGTATCCGTTTTATGGTATAGCAATGATTCTTGCTCTCTACGGGTTTCCGGCGGTACTGGCCAGGGAAATGGCACAGCAGAAAAAAGCATTTGACCGGCTGGAAACAATGAAAGCAGCCGGGGTGGTGCTGACTTCTGCGGGTGCTGCGGCTTTTATGCTTCTTTTTTTTCTTGCGCCGGCGGTGGCGGCCAGCATGGGGGACAGGCAGCTTACGCCGGTGCTTCGGATAACTTCGTTCGTATTTCTCCTCGTGCCAGTGCTTTCACTTGGACGTGGATACTATCAGGGCATAGGGAAGATGGAGCCGACCGCTATGTCGCATGTAGTGGAACAGGTGTGCCGGGTAAGCTTTATTTTGTTATTTGTTTGGGCGGCCGTGTCAGCCGGCCAGGGAGTATATGATATAGGAGCTGGAGCGATGGGGGCGTCCGTAGCCGGCGCTGGCGTCGGAGCGGTGATTCTGCTGCTTCTCTGGTGGTCTCACCATCGTCGTGCATCGTTGCCTTTTCATTTTCGGAACTTTGTCGCAGGTTACAAAACTATGGTAAAGAAACTGCTCGTGCCTGGCGTAGTCGTATGCCTTGGGGCAATGGTTTTTATATTTTATCAGTGGATCGATGCATTTACTGTAGTTCCTGGCCTCGAGGCGCACGGTGTTTCGGGCCGGGAGGCGAAAGAAACAAAAGGCGTACTAGACCGGGCACAGCCGCTTCTTCAGTTCGGCACGGTGGTATCTACGGCGCTAGCAGCAGCTGTACTCCCGTCGTTGCGCGGAAACGAAGGAGTTTTTCTTGGTGGACTTTCACTCCGGATCAGCCTGGTTATTGGTGGAGCGGCAGCTGTGGGCCTGTATATGGTGGCTGATTTTGTGAACGTGATGCTGTTTGAAAACAGCAAAGGAACAGAGCTTATGGCTGCACTCGCTGTGTCACTTTTATTTAGTGGATGGATTGTAACCGCGAACGCGATTCTCCAGGGGGCGGACCACGTCCGTACGGCGGCGGGGGCAATATTGGCCGGAGGCGGACTGAAGCTTGTGGGAAATATAGTGCTTATTCCGGCCTTCGGCGCTATGGGGGCAGCTGCGGCTACGATTGCCGGGCTTGCTATGACGAGCCTTCTGCAGGTAGTGCTTTTACAGAAACACCGGCTGGTCTTATGGCCTTCCAGCAGATGGTGCTTTCGATGGCTGGTTCTTCTAGTTTTACTTAGTGCTGTTCTATGGTTGTTGCAGCTGCCTGCCGAAAGCGTCCGTGGGCGTCTGGATGCAGGTGTATGGTCTCTTGGCCTTGCCGGGTCCGGAGTAGTGCTTTGTCTTGTTCTCGTCAAAGGCTTAAAACTGTTCGGGCACCAGGAGTGGAGCATGTTTTCCGCAGGACAGAAACACGAATGAAACGAGGGAGATTTCCTAATGAATGATACAAACATACGACCGGTTATTACTGTCTTAGGACTTGGAGCCGGAGATGCTGGACAGCTTCCCCTGGACGTTTACCGTCGTCTCCGTGCAGCTTCACCTTTATATTTACGTACCAGAGAACACCCGGTGGTCAAGGAGCTTGAAGAAGAGCTTCCGGAATATAAAACCTTCGACCAGATCTACGAACAGACAGATTCATTTGAACAGGCGTACGGTTTCATGACGGAAGAATTGCTGAAGGCTGCCGGGGTGTCCGGGAACATCTGTTATGCTGTGCCGGGTCACCCGCTGGTGGCGGAGATGGTGGTCCAGCAGCTGCTTGAGGCAGAAAAGGCAGAGAAGTGCCGGGTGGTTATCGCAGGCGGCCAGAGCTTCCTGGATCCGGTTTTTGCGGCACTCCGGCTTGACCCGAGTGAAGGGTTTCAGCTGTTGGATGCAACAGCGCTGGAAAGAGAGGACGTACAAGTCTCCACCCACCTGCTGCTTACACAGGTGTATGATCGTATGACGGCTTCAGAAGTGAAGCTGACGCTGATGGAGCTGTATCCGGAAGAGCATCCGGTGCACATGATTTCCGGAGCGGGCACTGCCGCAGAACGGCTTCGGGAACTTCCGCTGTATGAGCTTGACCGGGAGGATTTTGTCGATAATCTAATGTCAGTCTATGTGCCGCCATTGCCTTTTTCAGCCCGGTTCGGCAACTGGGAAAAACTCCGCAGCGTTATTGCCTCTCTTCGAGCGCCGGACGGGTGCCCGTGGGACAGAAAACAGACGCATCAATCACTGAAAAGGTATCTGCTCGAAGAAACCTACGAAGTATTAAGTGCTATCGATGCAGAAGATGACGACAACTTGCAGGAAGAGTTGGGAGATATTTTACTTCAAGTAATGCTTCACGCCCAAATCGGGGAAGAAGAAGGCTTTTTTACTATCGATGACGTAGTGGAATCAGTAACGGAAAAAATGATCCGCCGCCACCCGCATGTTTTCGCAGACGCCGCAGCGACGACCCCGGAAGAAGTAAACTCTCAATGGGAACAGATTAAAAAAGCCGAAAAAGGCAGTGAAAGTGGAAAAACTTCTATACTGGCCGATATTCCGCCAGCAATGCCGGCGCTGATGAGAGCCTATGAAATTCAGAAAAAAGCGGCAAAGGCTGGATTTGACTGGGGCAATGATGCTCCAATGTGGGATAAGCTCCAAGAGGAAATAGAGGAATGGAAAGCAGAGCTTCGGGCAAAGAATGAACAAAACAGTTCGAAAGAGTTTGGGGACGTTTTGTTTGTACTCGTTAATCTCGCCCGGTTCTTCCGTGTACACCCAGAAGAAGCGCTTGAACAGACAAATCAGAAATTCTTTCAGCGTTTTTCCTATATTGAACAGAAAATGATCGAAGAAAACCGGTATTGGAAGGAAAAAAATTTTCTGCAGACAGCGGAAGCATGGTGGCAGGAAGCGAAGAAGGAGGAGCGGTAGCATGAGAATAGATAAGTTTTTAAAAGTGTCCAGGCTGATCAAACGGAGAACACTTGCAAAAGAAGTAGCTGCTCAGGGGAGGATTACAGTAAACGGCAATCAGGCAAAAGCTGGCACAGAGGTTAAACCAGGAGATGAAATTGTCGTACGCTTTGCTTCAAAGACGTTGAAGTTAAGAGTAGAAACTATTAAGGATACAACGAAAAAAGACGAAGCTGAATCTATGTATACGTTGATGGAAGAAGAAAGTAAATAATACGAACGGCCGTTCCTTTTGGGACGGCTTTATTAATTTATGTGGAAGAAAATCTGCGAAAATAGAAAAAATAAAGCGAAAAACTGGCATAAAGAGGAAAAACCGTGTTGAAACTCTTTCGCTGCTCCGTTATGATTAACATAACTAAAATTGTAAATAGTTTGTAAAGTCCGGGATTTACAACAAAGCTTGCATAGACGAGCGAAGGAGGGGCTCTTGATTGATTGAAGAAAAGAAAAAAGTAACAAACATTCATCGACCGCACTCCCACCAAAAAACACAGACCGATGCCCGGAAAGAAGCTGCCGTCCAAAAACAGCGCCGGGGACTGAAAAAAAGAATGACTGCTTTAACGGTCGTTACTGCCTTTGTAGTTATATTGATGGGCATTACGTTGTTTTCACAGTGGCAGACCATTGCAGCCAATAATGAAGAACAACAGCAGATGGAAGAGCAGATGGTGAGCCTTGAAGAGAAAGAAGCAGACTTGAAACAACAGGTAAAGGATTATAATGACCTTGATTACATAGCGGAAGTTGCACGGGAAGAATATTATTTAACTAAAGAAGGGGAAACACTTTATAAACTCCCGGAAAGCGATTCATCTAATTGACATTGTTTTTTTGCTTCAAGTATAATTACTTGGACACAAAGAAATTGAAACGTGATGCGTTTCTCTTTCTTTTGCATTTATCTCTTTTTTTATTTCATATAGGATCCATAAGGGGGAGCATTTTTTAGATGGCAATTGAAGTGGGCAGCAAGGTACAGGGTAAGGTTACCGGCATTACGAAGTTTGGTGCTTTTGTAGAAGTGGAGCCGGGAAAAACAGGTCTCGTTCACATTAGTGAAGTCGCGGATAAATACGTGGAAAACATCAGTGATTTTCTGTCCGTTGGGGATGAAGTGACAGTGAAAGTGATGAAAGTAGAGGATGATGGAAAGATAGGCCTCTCTATCCGTAAGGCGCAGGACCGCCCTCAGGAAGACCGCCCGAAAAGCAGCGGCAGTGGCCGTCCGAAAAGCGGTGGAGACCGGCCGCGCGGTGGCTCGAAGCCTCCTCAACGCCCAGCAAGCTTTGAAGACAAAATGAGCAGCTTCATGAAAGACAGTGAAGAGCGATTAGCTACGATCCGTAAGCATACAGAAAAACGAGGGAAAAAATCCCGTAAGTAATGCCGGAATTGTCCAACCCTGGAGAGAGCCTGCCAGTGCACGGCAGGCTCTCTTTGCTTGGAAAATGTTTGGCCGGAAAACTAATTTCATTTTGCATATTGACTTTTAGTATAAAAACAATTTATAATCGTCAATGTCGCAATAAATGGCGGCGTAGCTCAGCTGGCTAGAGCGTACGGTTCATACCCGTAAGGTCGGGGGTTCGATCCCCTCCGCCGCTACCAATTTATAATTTGAATGTTTCCACTGCTAATCAGGCAGTGGTTTTATTTTGTGCCAATTAATTAAAGCGGTTTCAATAAGAAAACTACTTTTGTTCCGCTGACGAGTATTCTATACTTTAACCCAAAGCACATTAACATAATAATTGAGGAAGGGCGGGGAGGCACGTGGAAAAAACAGAGGACATTATGGCCATGTGTCTGCATGCCGGACAGCTTATGCTTCGGTACGGTTCAGAAACGTTCCGGGTGGAGGATACAATGCGTAGAATGGGACGAGCTGCCGGAATGGAGCAAGTGAACACTTTTGTTACGACAACAGCTATTTTTTTGTCATTTAAATCGCCTGTAGACCAGCGTGATCATATACAAATGCTCCGAATTGATGAGCGTTATCAGGATTTAAGTAAAGTGACTTCAGTCAACCAGCTCTCGAGGGAATATGTGAATGGCCTTCTCACTTCAAGAGAAGTAAAGAAGCAGTTAAAAGAAATTGAAGAGGCTCCGATGAATTATCCCGTATGGTTCATTTATCTGGCTTCAGGTATCGGCGGCGGAGCTTTCTCCTATTTAATTGGCTCAAGTGTCATGGATATGCTGCCAGCCGCCCTCGGAGGACTTGTAACAGCGATTGCGCTCGTGCGCTACCAGATGAGGCTGAAGGTGAAATTTTTCTCTGAATTTCTGGCGTCCTTCACAGGTGCTTTAATTGCTCTGCTGATGGTGCGGATGGGCCTTGTAATAAATACCAATCAGGTAATTATAGGTACTATTATTCCCCTGGTGCCAGGTGTGCCGCTGACAAACGCAGTGCGTGATTTAATGTCGGGAGATTTAGTTGCAGGGGTGGCCAGAGGGGCAGAGGCGGCCGTTTCAAGTATGTCTATAGCAGGCGGGGTAGCAGTGGCACTCACAATTTTTTTCGTATAGTTTGAGGGAAAGAGGTAAATAACAATGGCGATGTTTGCATTTGAACTGGGTTTTTGTTTTGTGGCAACAGTCGCTTTTGCGATTATTTTTAATATTCCGCTTCGGCTCGTCTGGTGGGGCGGGTTTATCGGTGTGTGTACGTGGGCAATTTATTCGCTGATGCCGGTTCTGGGACTTTCGCTCGTTTTTGCAGCAGCGGTGGCGGCTTTTTTTGCTTCGTTTGTCAGCCAATGGTTTGCCCGGTTTATGAAAGTACCGGTAACAACCTTCAGCCTGCCCGGGATTATCCCGCTCATCCCGGGCAGCCGGGCGTATGAAACAATGCTTGCATTTGTGCAGGAGAGGTATTTGTATGGCCTCGAGCAAGGCGTGGAAACAGTACTCCAGGCGATTGCGATTGCAGCCGGGCTGGTGTTTGCCTTTTCGGTATTTTCTATTGGCAAAGGGGTGGGCCAGCGTTATGAAACGCATCGTTGATGAGTGGATCACCAGGTGGGAAATGATACGCCCGGGATCGAAGGTGCTGGCTGCAGTGTCCGGAGGTCCAGATTCCATGGCAGCTGCTTCCATCTTAGAGAGCTTACAGAATAAATATAATTTTACTCTCGGGGTTGTCCATGTAAACCATGGTTTCCGGCCGGAGGCCTCCAAGGCAGAGGCACAGATGGTAAGGGAATGGGCTGAGCGCCATCACCTGCCTTTATTTTCTGCAGCGCTGTTTATGAAAGAAGACCCCGAAGAAAAAGCCACACAGGCAGCGGCACGGCAAAAGCGATATGATTTTTTCTTTCGTATCATGCAGCGGTTTGACTACAATGTGCTGATAACTGGCCACCATGCAGATGATCAACTTGAAACAATGATCATGCAGGCAGCTTCCGGCCGGTCGCTTCTAGGTGAAGAAGGGATCGCTCCAAAGCGTGCAATGAATAACTTCGAGGTTGCGCGTCCTCTGCTTGGTGTGAAAAAAACTGAGGTGCTGGCCTATTGTAAAGAGCTTGGCGTACCTTATGTGGAAGACGAAAGCAATTATTCGGACGATTACAGGCGTAATCGGGTGCGCCGACATATTATTCCAGCACTGACTAAAGAATTTCCTTCGATCCACCGGCATGTGCAGGAAAAATATGAATGGCAAAAGGATCAACAGCACTATATGCGCAGCCAGGCTGAAGCTTCACTGCATTTTTACGGAGAAAGGCTCGAACGCAATTATGCAGTATTATGCATAAACTTTTTTCATGAAACCCCTCTTGCTTTACAAAGGGAAACGGTTTCGCTACTATTGAATTATTATTTTTCTGCAGAAGAAACAGGCATTTCGGCTTCTTTAGTAGATTCCTGTATTCGCTTTGCTTCTGCTTTTAATTCTTCAGGAGAACTTCATTTGCCAGGAGAGCTGCTGGTCCGGAAGTCTTACGGAAGACTGGAGTTTTTAAGCAGGAAAGATGCGGATGCATCTTCTCCTGAACAAATATTAATCTCCGATTTTGGCACTTATCAATACGGCAGCGGCAGTGCCTCAGTGATCCGGGAGCGGCCGGAAGGCGCGGATTTTTGGGTGGCCGTACCGGAAGAAAACCTTTCGTTCCCGTTATACGTAAGACCTCCACGAGCAGGAGATCGAATACATATACCAGGTATGAAAGAAGCTAAAAAAATCCACCGTCTGTTTATAGACGAAAAAGTTCCAAAGCATGAGCGTGCACGCCGCCCCGTATTTACAGATGAGCAGGGAAGCATTTTATGGGTCCCCGGCCTCCGTGCCTCCTTTCGCCATGAAAAGGAAGCGGCATACCTTGTATGGGAAGAGGGTGGACCAGCCACTTAAAATAAGAAGTGACAATTTCGGAAAATTTTTTGCGCAGGGAAGCAAATTCCCTTTATACGTGCTATGATTAAAAACGGACCATTTTTAATGATGGCGGCTTATAATGTGGTAGTACGGCTTCTGTTTTGTGACTATAGTTTTACAAAATAGGGGTTATTAAAAAACAGCCCGGATGAAAGAATGAAATTCGCTTGGGAGGGTAAAGACATTCAGATGCACGATGAAATACAGGATATACTAATTTCGGAAGAAGAGCTGCAGACGAAAATTAAAGAACTAGGCACGACGCTTACAGAAGAATACGACGGGCGTTTTCCTTTAGTGATTGGAGTATTAAAAGGAGCGCTTCCCTTTATGGCAGATATCGTTAAGCGTATGAACATACATCTTGAAATGGATTTTATGGATGTTTCGAGTTACGCCGGGGGCACGGTGTCTACCGGGGAAGTAAAAATTATTAAAGACCTGGACACAACGGTTTACGACCGGGATATCGTGATACTTGAAGATATTATCGACAGCGGGCGTACGCTTAAATACTTAATCAGCCTTCTGCAGACCCGGGGGGCAAGGTCATTAAAAGTAGTAACGCTTCTGGACAAGCCGGAGGGACGCGTTGTGGACCTCACTGCAGACCTGGTCGGCTTTACTGTGCCGGACGAGTTTGTTGTGGGGTATGGTCTGGACTACGCAGAAAGATACCGGAACCTGCCGTATATCGGTGTGTTGAAGCCGGAGATTTATCAAGGCGGATGATTAGGAACAGACAAGTGAATATGATACTATTATTGCAGCTTTCGATGTATGCAGGAGGAGGTCAGGAATGAACCGAATTTTTCGTAACACTGTGTTTTGGCTTTTTTTATTCCTGGTAATTATAGGGATTATCAGCTTTGCCCAAAACGATGGTGGAGATACAAATACAATCAGCAGCACAGAGTTTAATGAACGCCTTAGTGAGAACGAATTTGCTACTATCACGCTCCAGCCTGAGGGCGGAGTTTATAATGTAACAGCTGCTACGAGTGAAAACGCCGAAAATGCGGAGACATACGAATCGTATCTTCCGATGACGAATGAATCCACACAGCAGCTGCAGACAGCGCAGGGCCCGAACGGCAATGCTGTCGAATTTGATACACAGCCGGAAGAAGAAACGAGCGGCTGGGTTACCTTCCTTACAACGATGATTCCATTTATCATTATTTTCCTTCTGTTCTTCTTCCTGCTCAGCCAGTCCCAGGGCGGCGGCAGCCGAATGATGAACTTTGGTAAAAGTAAGGCGAAGATGTACCAGGAAGACAAAAAGAAAGTGCGCTTTAAAGATGTAGCCGGTGCGGAAGAAGAGAAGCAGGAGCTTGTAGAAGTCGTTGACTTTCTGAAAGACGCCCGGAAATTCTCCAATATTGGTGCCCGTATTCCAAAAGGTGTACTTCTTGTCGGCCCTCCGGGTACAGGTAAGACGTTAATTGCCCAGGCAGTTGCCGGAGAAGCAGACGTACCGTTCTTTTCCATCAGTGGTTCAGACTTCGTGGAAATGTTTGTCGGTGTCGGTGCTTCCCGTGTACGTGACCTTTTTGAAAACGCGAAGAAAAATTCACCGTGTATTATTTTCATCGACGAGATTGACGCAGTAGGACGCCAGCGTGGTGCCGGTGTCGGCGGCGGCCATGACGAACGGGAGCAGACGCTGAACCAGCTCCTGGTGGAAATGGACGGCTTTGCCGGCAATGAGGGTATTATTATCATTGCGGCAACTAACCGTGCCGATGTGCTGGACCCTGCACTGCTCCGTCCGGGACGTTTTGACCGCCAGATTCTTATCGGCCGGCCGGACGTAAACGGCCGGGAGGAAATTCTTCAGGTGCATGCGCGTAACAAGCCGCTCGCAGAAGACGTTAATTTCCGGGCTATCGCCCAGCGTACGCCTGGTTTTACCGGGGCAGACCTCGAAAACCTTCTGAACGAAGCGGCGCTTGTGGCAGCCCGGGCTGATATGCAGAAAATCAGAATGACGCATGTGGAAGAAGCGATCGACCGCGTTATTGCCGGCCCTTCGAAAAAATCACGCGTTATTTCCGAAAAAGAACGTAACATCGTGGCCCACCACGAGGCAGGCCATACAGTTGTCGGCATGAAGCTTGAAAACGCGGATATGGTTCACAAAGTAACGATCGTGCCACGTGGACAGGCCGGCGGTTATGCAATGATGCTTCCGAAGGAAGACCGCTACTTCATGACCAAACCGGAGCTGTTAGACAAAATTGTCGGCCTGCTGGGCGGACGTGTAGCAGAGGAAGTTATGTTTAACGAAGTGAGCACAGGTGCTCACAACGACTTCCAGCGTGCGACAGACATTGCCCGTCGTATGGTTACCGAATATGGTATGAGTGAAAAGCTTGGCCCACTGCAGTTTGGCTCGAGCAGCGGAGGCCAGGTATTCCTCGGCCGCGACATGCAGAACGAACAAAATTACAGTGACGCTATTGCGCATGAAATTGATAATGAAATGCAAAGAATCATTATGGAATCTTATGAACGCTGTAAACAGATTCTTACGCAGTACAAAGACCGGCTTGAGCTTGTAGCTCAAAGTCTTCTGGAACTGGAAACGTTGGACGCAGAGCAGATTCGCTCCCTTGTTGAAGACGGTAAGCTTCCAGAGGATCACTATTCGAATAAATCGGATGAAGAGATGGGCGCTACAAAAAGCGAAGAGCAAAAGCGTGAAGAGGAACAGGCTGACCATGTCCTAAAAGACGACAGCGGTGAATCTTCTTCGGAGGACAATTCCTCTGAAAAAACGACAACCTCTTCAGATTCGAGCTCCGATAGTGACGATACGAACCGTCGTGATTAATATAAAAGGGTGCCTGTAAGCAGGCATCCTTTTTTGTATGCGAAAAGAAGTAAATGTTTTCTCCTGCCTGTTCTGCGGTATAGCATAAAAGAAAGAATGCAAGCGGATTAGTTGTTTTTCGAACAGTTTTGTACAATACTATAAATCAGGTTTTCAAAGATAATATAATGATATAGAGAGCAAGAGTGGAAAGGAAGGAAATAAAGCGATGAAAGATTATCTCGTAAAAGCAACAGCGTTTAATCACCAGGTCCGTGCTTACGCCGTGCACACGACAGAAATGGTGGATGAGGCGGTCAGACGCCATCAGGCCTGGCCCACGGCATCGGCGGCTCTAGGCCGTGCGATGACGGCAGGTTCCATGATGGGGGCAATGCTTAAAGGCGACGACAAACTAACCATTAAGATTGAAGGTCACGGCCCTATGGGACCAATTATTGTTGATAGTAATTCTTCCGGCGACACCCGTGGGTATGCTCACAATGTGCAGGTGCATTTCGATTTAAATGAACACGGTAAATTAGACGTAGCACGCGCCGTCGGCACAGACGGCACTCTGTCAGTCGTTAAAGACCTCGGCATGCGTGATATGTTTACCGGCAATGTGCCGATTGTCTCCGGGGAGCTTGGAGATGATTTTACGTATTACTTCGCAAATTCCGAGCAGCTGCCTTCGTCTGTGGGACTCGGAGTGCTTGTGAACCCGGATAACTCCGTAAAAGCAGCCGGAGGTTTTATTATTCAGGTACTCCCGGATGCTGAAGAGGAATACGTAGCCCGCCTCGAACAGCAAATCCAGCAGATGCCGCCGGTATCTAAGCTGATTGAGCATGGCAAAACCCCGGAGGAAATTCTTCATGTTATCCTCGGCGAAGAAGTAAATGTGCTTGATACGCAACCGGTACAGTTTGCCTGCCAGTGCTCCAAAGAGCGGGTAGAAAATGCGATTATTTCCCTTGGCACCGATGAACTTCAGGATATGATCGAAAAAGACGGGGGAGCAGAGACTACATGTCACTTTTGCAATGAGGTTTATCACTTGAGCGTAGATGATCTGGAGCGCCTGAAAGAGCGAACTGCAGAAATTGAAAACCGTTCCTAGATTATTTCTGCGTCTTTTGATCTACAGATTGACAGAAGTTGACCAAATTGATACGATTAAACTATTATAAAACCAATAAATTTACTTGGTGTTTGAAGGAGGAGCATGAATGAAGGCTGCAAATAACGTTACAGAACTCATTGGAAATACTCCCGTAGTAAAACTAAACCGTTTAACCGGGGAAAACGATGCAGATGTTTATTTGAAACTCGAATATATGAACCCAGGGAGCAGCGTAAAAGACCGTATTGGTCTTGCGATGATCGAAGCTGCCGAGCGGGATGGCCGCTTAAAAGAAGGGGATACAATTGTTGAACCAACAAGCGGTAACACAGGCATCGGCCTGGCTATGGTAGCTGCTGCCAAAGGCTACCCAGCGGTATTGGTAATGCCGGAGACAATGAGCATGGAGCGTCGCAATCTTCTTCGTGCCTACGGCGCAGAATTGGTGCTTACACCTGGCCCTGACGGCATGGGTGGTGCAATTTCCAAAGCGAATGAACTCGCTGAAGAAAAGGGCTACTTTATGCCGCAGCAGTTTGAAAATGAAGCGAATCCGAAAATTCACCGTGAAACCACTGGCCGTGAACTGCTAGAGCAGATTGACGGACCGATTGATTCCTTTGTATCGGGTATTGGCACCGGCGGCACGATTTCCGGTGCCGGCGGTCTCCTGAAGGAGCACTACCCGGATATGCGTATTGTTGGTATTGAGCCAGCCGATTCTCCAATTCTGAATGGCGGAAATAAAGGCCCTCATAAAATCCAGGGTATCGGCGCTGGCTTTGTACCGGGCACGTTGAATACGGATGTTTACGATGAAGTTGCGGAAGCAACGACGGAGCAGTCGTTTGAATATGCCCGCCGTGCTGCCCGCGAAGAAGGCATTTTAGGCGGTATTTCTTCCGGATCGGCTATTTACGTTGCACTTGAGGAAGCGAAAAAGCTCGGCAAAGGCAAGAAGGTCGTGGCTGTGATTCCTAGTAACGGGGAGCGGTACCTGAGTACACCGCTGTACCAATTTGAAGATACTGCAGACTAACAAAAAACCCTTAAAGAGTCCGTGTCCCGTAATGGGCCGGGCTTTTTTTAGGTTCTATACTATTGGTGGGAGGATCACAGCGTTCTGATTGTTTTTTTATAAAAAATTTCGTAGACTTGGAGAAAATATAAAGAGAATTTTCTGTGAAAGAGAGAGAATTGGATAAAACCGGGGGCATAAACATAATGGATGAGCGACTGGCCCGAGGGCCTCAAGCAGAAAAATCATATACACAGACTACGACATCGTTTTTTCAGACGAATGACCAGTTTTTTCAGGCGTTTGAGTTTCTTGCCAGGGAAGAACCTTATCACGTACTGCTTGAAAGTGGACGCCAGGGCGAACTCGATATCGCCGCTCTTCGCCCTTTTGCGGTAATAGAAGGAAAAAATGGGGAGACGAGTTTTCATAGACATGAGAGTACTGAAATGCACGCGGGAGACCCGCTTGAAGCGTTGGCGAAATGGATGGAGCCGTACCATCTGCCCACGGCTTCAGCTCTCCCGGCTTTCCAGGGAGGTGCAGTCGGCCAGATAAGCTATGACTATGTCAGATACGTAGAACATTTGCCGGAGCTGGCGGTGGATGATTTGAGGATGCCGGATGTCTATTTTCTTCTTTACGATTTGTTTTTCATCCATGATAAAAAAACGGGGGAAACTTGGGTATGGCATTTACATGCCGAAGGGGAAGACACCGTTAAATTCGTTGAAGGATGGAAAAAAGCATGGCTGGAGGCGGCGGAAAAGTCTTCCGGGCAAGAGCGTTTAGAAGCGGAGAAGGCTGTCTCCGCTGAAAAGTCGGTACCTTCTTTTTCCGAGGAATTGTTCGGCGGAGCAGTGGAACAGATTAAAGAGTATATTACCGCCGGGGACGCGTTCCAGGTGAATTTATCTACCCGCCAGACCCAGCTGTTGCATACCTCTGCCTTTCATATTTATCAGAAGTTAAGGGAGCTGAACCCATCCCCGTATATGGGATACATGCATACCCCGGATTGGCAAACGGTCAGTGCCTCCCCCGAGCTGCTGGTTAAAAAACGAGGCGCGGAGGTATCCACCCGCCCGATTGCCGGAACTCGTTCGCGAGGAAAAGACGAAGAGGAGGACATGGCGCTTGAACAGGAATTAATGGGAACGGAAAAAGAGCGGGCCGAGCACGTCATGCTCGTCGATCTTGAAAGAAATGATCTCGGCCGGGTCTGCCGTTATGGTTCGGTAACAGTAGATGAATTAATGGCAGTGGAGCGGTATTCTCACGTAATGCATATCGTTTCCAATGTAAGAGGAATACTTGCTGAAACAGAGCAGGTATATGATATGATAAGGGCAGTATTTCCTGGAGGAACGATCACCGGAGCCCCTAAAGTGCGTACGATGGAAATTATCGAAGAGCTTGAACCGGTGCGCCGGGGCTTCTATACAGGAGCGTTTGGCTGGATCGGCTACAACAAGGATGCAGAGCTGAACATTTCGATCCGGACGATGCTTGCCAAGGACGGGTACGCTCACGTTCAGGCAGGGGCCGGCGTTGTTATCGACTCCGACCCGAAAGCAGAATACAAAGAATCAATCAAAAAAGCCAGAGCGTTATGGGAAGCGAAAAGACAAAGTGAAGCAGAGGCCGGCATTACTCATGAGCAGAGCTGAGATTAGAATGGAAAGGAAGATTTTCGCATGATTTTAATGATTGATAACTACGACTCGTTTACGTACAATCTCGTGCAATACCTCGGAGAAATGGGAGAAGAACTCGAAGTACGGCGTAACGACCAAATTACGGTGGAGGAGATCGCCCAATTAAATCCGGACATCCTGATGATTTCCCCGGGACCCTGCAGTCCGGATGAGGCGGGGGTCAGCGTCGAAGCGATACGCCGCTTTGCCGGAGAAATCCCGATTTTTGGGGTGTGTCTGGGCCATCAGGCGATTGCGCAGGCCTTTGGCGGCGATGTTGTACGGGCGGAGCGGCTGATGCACGGAAAAACGTCGGATATCCACCATGACGGTGTAAGTATTTATACCGATCTCCCCAATCCATTAACGGCTACAAGGTACCACTCGTTAATAGTGAAAAGAGAAACGCTGCCGGACTGCTTTGACATTACCTCTGAAACGGAAGCCGGAGAGATTATGGGGATCCGTCACCGGGCGCTTCCTGTGGAAGGCGTGCAGTTTCATCCCGAATCGATTATGACCGGTGAAGGAAAACAGATGCTCAAGCGCTTTGTGGACCGGCACCGGCAGTCAGAAGAGGTGCTGTAGCATTGTATATTTATATAGACGGTGAGATAAAGAAGGCGGGCGAAGCTCGTCTTTCTGTATTTGATCATGGTTTTATGTATGGCCTTGGCTTGTTTGAGACGTTTCGGGTGTATAATGGGCATCCGTTTTTGCTGAACGCTCATATGGAAAGACTCGAAGCCAGCGCAGAAGAGCTCGGCATTGTCTTCCGCTATGAACGCGAAATGGTCAAGGAAGAAATTCAGCAGCTGCTCGATGCCAACGGGCTGCACAATGCCTATGTACGCTACAACATCTCTGCAGGGCCCGGGGGTCTGGGGCTTCAAACAACGCCCTACCTTGATCCGGTTACTGTTATTTACATGAAGCCGCTTCCGGCAGCGGGAGCGGAACCTATTCAAAAGGACGCCTTGTGGCTCCAGCTGAGACGGAACAGCCCGGAAGGACGGGAGCGCATGAAGTCCCATCATTATATGAACAACTGGCTTGCCAAGCAGGAAATGAAAGACCGGCCGGAAGCGGAAGGTATTTTCCTCAACGAACAAGGATATGCTGCTGAAGGAGTGGTGTCCAATATTTTCTGGCGCAGGGGAAATACTTTATATACGCCGGCAGTGGACACAGGTATTTTAAACGGCATTACACGTCAATTTGTGATACAGTTAGCACATGAAAATGACTACATCGTGGAGGAAGGTTACTTTCTCCCGCAGGATATAGAAGCAGCAGAAGAAATGTTCGTCACGAACTCTATTCAGGAAATTGCATTCGTACGTGCCCTTGAAGATCGTTATTTTCCGAGCTGTTCAGCGGCCCAGCTGCTGCACAGCCGCTACCGGGAAGAAAGAGAGACAAAATAACAGCTGGCACGACAGGGAGGAGAGAAAATGCGTAATCAGGTAATGCGATGGAAAAGCTGGGAGCTTGATTTTTCCAAAAAAACGTTTGTCATGGGAATTTTAAACGTGACGCCGGATTCTTTTTCTGACGGAGGCCGGTACAGCGAGGTGGAGCGGGCTGTCGTGCAGGCAGAAAAGCTGGTGGAGGACGGAGCGGATATTATCGATATCGGCGGGGAATCAACCCGCCCAGGGGCAACATTTGTAGAAGCAGAAGAAGAGCAGCGGCGGATCCTTCCGGTACTCGAAGCCCTGAGGGGACGGATAGGCGTGCCTGTCAGTGTGGACACCTACAAAGCCTCCACGGCCGAGGCAGCTCTCAGAGCCGGAGCGGACATCATTAACGATGTATGGGGAGCGAAAGCAGATCCCGATATGGCCCGGATAGCAGCTGAATACGATGTGCCGATAATTTTAATGCATAACCGTGATAATACGGAGTACGAGGATTTGATGTCTGACATGATTCAGGAAGTTTATGAAAGCATAGCTATCTGCGACCGGGCCGGGGTCAAAGCAGACCGCATTATTCTGGATCCAGGCATTGGCTTTGCAAAAACCTATGAGCAGAATCTGGAAGCTATGCGGAAAATGGATCAGTTTACGTCGCTTTCGTACCCTGTGCTTCTTGGCAGTTCCCGTAAATCGCTCATATCAAAAACACTTGAGCTTCCAGCTCATGACCGTGTGGAAGGCACAGGTGCGACGGTGAGCCTCGGTATTGAACGCGGGTGCGATATCGTCCGTGTGCATGAGGTAAAAGAAATGACGCGCGTAGCCCGGATGATGGACGCTATGCTTGGAGTAAGAAAGGAGCATTCGGTTGGATAAAATTCATTTGCAGGGAATGGAGTTTTACGCTTATCACGGGGTGTTTGAAGAAGAAAACAGGCTGGGCCAGCGGTTTCGTGTGAATTTAATATTGGAAGCTGATTTAAAGCCGGCCGCTGCTAAAGATGATGTAGAAAAAAGCGTCAATTATGCCGAAGCATTTGAAGCGGTTAAAGAGGCAGTGGAAAATCAAACGTACCGTCTGGTAGAAACGATTGCTGAAAAGATTGCGGAAACAATATTTGAGCGTTTTAATATTGTGGAGCAGCTTCACGTGAAAGTGATTAAGCCGGATCCGCCCATCCCCGGCCATTATGATCACGTCGCCATCGAGATGACCAGGGTTCGTCCATAATGCCCCAGGTTTTTATTGCGCTGGGTTCGAACCTTGGGAAGCGGGAAGAGTATTTAAAGCGGGCGGTTCTGAGTATGAAGCAGGAAGAAAAGATGAAGCTGACAAAGCTTTCACCGGTGTATGAAACCGCACCGGTGGGAGTGACCGATCAGCCGCATTTTCTGAACATGGTTTCCGAATGGAATACTGATTACGGCCCGGAGGAACTGCTGGAGAGGCTTCACCGGATTGAGCATGAACTTGAGCGCATACGTGAAGAACGGTGGGGACCGAGGACAGTGGACCTTGACATTCTTATCTATGATGAAGAAAATATGAACAAGGAGCATTTAATTATTCCGCACCCCCGGTTAACTGAGCGGGCGTTTGTGCTGGTGCCGTTTTTTGATATTGCCCCGGACCGTTTTGTTCACGAGGACAGGACGGTTCGTTGGTATGTGAAAAAACTCCCGGAGAAGGAACGGGCCGAGGTAGTCTACTGGGGCGATCTGTTAATAGAAGAAGACGCGTGAAAATAAAGACAACACATAGGAGGTTGCTGTGGTGTTAAAAATTCGTGACATAGAAATGAATAACCCGGTGGTGCTTGCTCCGATGGCGGGAGTCAGCAACCCTGCTTTCCGACTGATTGCGAAGGAATTTGGAGCAGGCCTGGTGTGCGCAGAAATGGTAAGCGACAAGGCAATACTGCACGAAAATGAAAAATCGATGCGGATGCTCTACGTGGATGAAAGGGAAAAACCGCTCAGTCTCCAGATTTTCGGCGGAGACCAAGAAACGATGGCTGGAGCTGCTGAAGTAGTGGATCAGCATACAAATGCAGATATCATTGATATAAATATGGGCTGTCCTGTCCCGAAAATCACTAAGTGTGATGCAGGGGCCAAGTGGCTGCTTGACCCGGACAAAATTTATCAAATGGTAAAAGCAGCTGTGAGCGCAGTAGATAAGCCCGTAACGGTGAAAATGCGGATGGGCTGGGACGACGAGCATATACTGGCTGTGGAGAACGCCCAGGCTATTGAAGCAGCTGGTGGTGAAGGCGTTGCGGTACACGGGCGCACCCGGGTGCAGATGTATGAAGGCGTGGCGAACTGGGACATACTGAAGGAAGTAAAAGACTCGGTAAATATTCCAGTAATTGGCAATGGGGACGTATCTACCCCTCAGGATGCCCGGGCGATGCTTGATACAACTGGAGTGGATGGGGTCATGATTGGCCGTGCTGCTCTCGGGGACCCTTGGATGTTCTACCGCACGGTCCAGTATTTGGAGACAGGAAAGCTTGTGGAAGAAGAACCGACTCCGAAGGAAAAAATGGATGTATGTATCGTGCATATGGACCGTTTGATAGAGTTGAAAGGCGAAGACGTAGCTGTAAGGGAAATGCGCAAGCACGTGGCCTGGTATCTGAAGGGAATGCACGGAGGTTCTAAGGTACGGGGCAGAGTAAATGAATTGAATACACGCGATGAAGTGGCGGAAACACTATATAATTTTGTCGGTTCTACGGAAGCTCCCAGTATGGCATAAGTATTTGTACTAAGAGCGGCTTCTTCCAGGGAAGCCGCTCTGTTTATGACTGCCGGAATAAAAATGGAAGCAAAAGGTATTTATATAGAAGGAAAATTAAAACGATCTAAAGGGGAGACTACTATGAGCCAGGATCAAGAGCTGAACGACCAGTTCCGTGTACGGCGGGAAAAAAGAGAAGCATTGATAAACGAAGGAAGAAATCCTTTTGGGCAACGCTTCGCGCGTACGTATGATTCAAAAACCATGCACCGGGAGTTCGACGCTTTCTCTAAAGAAGAGCTAAGTGAAAAAAATACGGATATTACGATTGCAGGACGCATGGTTACTAAGCGGGGAAAAGGAAAAGCGGGGTTTGCACACCTGCAGGACCTTGAAGGGCAGATCCAGATTTACGTGCGGAAAGACGAAGTCGGCGACGAAGCGTACGAAGGCTTTAAGGATATGGATATCGGAGACATTGTTGGGGTGCGGGGCCGTGCATTTAAAACAAATGTAGGGGAATTATCTGTGCGGGCAACAGAAGTAACGCTTTTAACAAAGGCTCTTCGCCCACTGCCTGATAAATACCACGGACTTCAGGATATTGAGCAGCGCTACCGTCAGCGTTATTTAGATCTTATTGCGAATCCGGAAGTAAAAGACACGTTTATCATGCGGAGTAAAATTATCCAATCTATGAGAAATCATTTGAACCGCCAGGGTTTTTTGGAAGTGGAAACACCGATGCTGCATACGATACCGGGCGGAGCATCTGCGCGGCCGTTTGTTACTCATCACAATGCCCTGGACATGGAGCTTTATATTCGTATTGCAATTGAATTGCATCTAAAGCGACTCATTGTCGGAGGCATGGAAAAGGTCTATGAAATTGGACGTGTCTTCCGTAATGAAGGAATTTCGACCCGCCACAACCCCGAATTTACTATGATGGAATTGTATGAAGCTTTTGGAGACTATGAAGATATTATGGATTTGACCGAAAGCTTAATCGTGCAGATTGCGGAAGACGTGCTCGGGAGCACGACTCTTCAATATGGGGAAGAGCAGATTGAACTCGGCAACCAGTGGAAAAGAATGCACATTGTAGACGCTGTTAAAGAAGAAACTGGTGTGGATTTCTGGCAAGAAATGAGTGACGAAGAAGCGAGAGCGCTAGCTAAAGAACATAATGTGCCTATCCGGGAAACGATGTCCTTCGGTCATGTGGTTAACGAATTTTTTGAGCACTTTGTTGAAGAGAAACTAATTCAGCCTACATTTGTGTATGGGCATCCGCTCGCTATTTCTCCACTTGCGAAGAAAAACGAAAAAGATCCCAGATTTACAGACCGTTTTGAGTTATTTATTGTAGGGCGTGAGCATGCAAACGCCTTTAGTGAATTAAACGACCCTGTAGATCAGCGGGAGCGTTTCGAAAAACAGGTGGAAGAAAGAGAAGCCGGAGATGAAGAAGCTCACATGATGGACTATGATTATCTTGAAGCAATGGAATACGGACTCCCACCAACGGGAGGGCTCGGAATAGGCATTGACCGGCTGGTTATGCTGCTGACGAACTCTGCTTCTATCAGAGATGTGCTCTTGTTTCCGCAAATGCGGAGCCAGGCTCCCCACGAAGAGTAGATAGTTTTTTGCCGGCTTTCTGACTCGAAAGCCGGCATTTATATAAAAAATTAAAAGAAAATATAAAAATGGGTTGCGTACAAATAAGAAACGATGATATATTATTTTTTGTCGCCGTAACGAAAGCGGCAAGCTGCTTAGGCAGTTGAAAAAAAGTTATTGACTTATTAACACTGCGGTGTTAACATATAAAAGTCGCAAAAATAACGACAGATTGTTCTTTGAAAAGGAAAGACAAGCCAGAGCCCCAATTAAAAGCAACACTTTTTTTAGGGCATCACTGATGCCACAGCATCAAACTTTTTACGGAGAGTTTGATCCTGGCTCAGGACGAACGCTGGC